>CAMDHK010000119.1 GCA_945897965.1 Candidatus Kuenenia stuttgartensis
ACAGGCAATGAACCCGAGCGTGTGATAAACTCCTTGCGAATCTGCCTAACTTGTAAAGTCATTAAAACTCCTTATTTTCGTGATGCCAAGAGTGCAAGTGCGCCCAAGGCATAAAAGGAATATTCGACATCCCTTCCTGCATCCCAAGACCCGCCATGAAAACCACCTTGGATATTTCCCGTGGATAATACATATTGCGAAATTTTATCTAAAGGAAGCTCATCAAGGCCATCAAGTTCCGCCAAGGACCAAAGCGAAGTAAAAGTGGAAAGGACATCGCAAAAGGGAATGCGATGATTCGCTTTAAAACCATTTTCATCACCCATCATACCCTTGTAAAAGTTGATGAGATTATTTTTCATATCCCCCTGCAACAACTGTGGCGCGATGGCACGCAAAATTCCCATGCCTGCAGCGGTGGGGTTAGTACCACTTTTTCTCATAGGGCCGTATTCAACAAAGCCGCCATCGGTTCGAAGGCGGGAATGAACAAAAGCAACCAATGAATCAGGAGCAGCGATTTTTTTCCCGATTAATTGATGGCAAAGCAATGCAAGAAAACTCATGTAAGTGCTGGATTCTTTACCACCTGGAACTTTACCAAACCCGCCATCTGCGCCACGAAGTGACGCAAGAAAAGCGCCAATACTTTCGGTCCAATCTCCACTGGAGGCAAAAACATCGGGCCCCCCGCCCATGGAAACAATCACTGCGGAATAAACGAGGGAAAAGAAATCAACCAAGCTGGTCTGGGAATGCAATCTTTGAGAAAGAAAAGTTCCGACTTTTTCGCAAGTTGGAGTATCAAGGGCATTCAATACCAACAAAGAACGTAGTGCAAAGCCAGTGTAATACAAATCGCTATCGGGGTCGCGACCGTAGAAACCCCCATCAGGATTTTGGCATGAAAGTATATATCTCACATGCTTGTTCCTGATATTTTCAGGAATCTTCATAGCGCCCAGATGAAGGCGATTGGTCAGATTTTCAAGATAATTAAAAGGAGCGATCATCCGACTATACCGCCAATCAAAAGATCCCGCATAGTTTGTGGAATGGGAATAGATTTGGGGGGTAGTTGGTCATTCAGTTCGCAAAGGACCGCAACAATATTTCCCGTGGCCAAAAGAAGATCAGCTTTTTTAATATCAATAGTGTAAGAAAGCGAAGATGTTCCAAGCCTCTGGAGTTTGACAAAAATTTGAAGCGTATCTTGAAATCGGGCAGGATGATGAAAATCACACTTGGCGGAAACCCGAGGCATGCCAAGTTTCTTACCTTCTAAATTCATAACAACGGAAAGGCCAAGCGATTGAAGGAAGTGATGCTCTGCCTCCTCCATGTAGCGAAAAAAGCTGCTGAAGTGAACAATTCCGCCCATATCTGTTTCAGCAAATTGAACTTGCCTGTTATAAATAAATTCCGCCATCAACTTTTCCCTTAAACTTTGTCCCCAGAAAGCATTCGCTGATAAAAGGACAATGTCTCTTCAGCCATTCTTGAAGAATTAAAATAATCGATCACGGCATTATGCCCTAAAAGTGCCTGATGTTTAAGCAATAAACCGGAAGAAAAAGCAAACTCTAATTTTTCAATTAATTCTTGTTGATTGCCCGGAGCATAAAGCCAACCACCGCCCCCCGCTTTGTTTAAAAGTTCAGGAAACGAAGCATGGTTGGGTTGTAAAACGGGAACATTCTGGGCCCAAGCTTCCAAAACATACAAACCCTTGGGTTCAAGGTATTCGGTGGGAACGCAAAGCAGATCGATGCCATCAAAAAACAGAATCTTAGATTGCAGATCGGGGGACTCACAATGTTCAAAGTCTTCCAAAAGATTAGCGTCTTTAATTTTATTATATTGCTCTAAATAATATTGTTTGTTGCTTTCCCCCAGCCAACCAGATGCCTTGAACTTAATTTTAAAATTTTGATTCTTTAAACGAAGTGCAATCCAAGCATTCACCAGGTTATGAAAACCCTTTTCCGGACAAATCCTCGCAAAGTAACCCAGAACATTTCCTGCTTTTTGAGCATTAGAACCTGCAAGATGATACTTGATGTTGATGCCTGGCTGAATAACCCCAATTTTATCTCTGGGGATTTTAAGGTAGGCCGCCATGCTATCCGCATAAAAATAACTCGAAGCAACATACCTATTAACCAAGGAAGAATTAGCAGAGATCAAATCAATCGCTTTGGTTCGAAAAGTTTTGGGTAATGCATTCAAAAAAATGTCATCCCCTTGCAAGGAACAAACAACAGGCGCACCAACCTCATTGGAAAGAATATCAGCCATGCCTGAAAGAAGGGCATTAGTAAGATGAATAACATCAGGCTTAATTTCTTTTTTCAACCAAGCAGCAAGCTTTAGTGCCTCTTTAACCTGATAACCATGTTTTCCCTTCAACATGGAAATAGTCAAATCGCCTAAATCTTCAGCCTTGGTACTGGAAGCAAACCTTGAAACCCAGCGTAGCAAAAAGGGTGCATCTAATAATCGATCAAAAAAAGAGGGTGTCCAACGAAAGAATCTGGACTTCTGCTGCAGGTAGACATTGATGCCCCCGAAGAAAACCCGATCCATACTTTGACTGATCTCGTCAGTGCGAATCGGGGTATAGGTGGGGATCAGCAGTGCATCATGGCCAAGGGCACAAAGGGCGGTAACGAGGGTATTATCATTTAAGCAACTGCCACAGAACATTCCTGCTGCACCAGCGGTGATGTAGGCAATTTTCATGGTTAAGCCGCATTAAAAAATAAGCTTCGCAGCTTATTCGGGGGAACCTTCCGCCTTTGGTTCAAGAAGGAAAAAGCTAGTGACAAAACCGATTGCAAAAACCAGCACACCGGTAATACCAGCAGCATAAGCAACTTTTTCAAAGTTGTTAGAGCCAATGGTAAGCATAGGGGCAATCAGATTTGTGGTTAAAAACGCTGCAGAGGTTCCTATCATTCTGCCACCAACATTGGTCGCAAATGCACTCCCAGTACCGCGCAAATGAACAGGAAAAACCTTAGGGAGATATTCACCGAAGTAAGAGAACTGGGCAACAATACAAAGGCCAGCTAGGAACACACCATAACTGAAAAGGTGTGGTGCGTTTTGAAAAACAAAAAACCAAACTAAAGGAATTATAAACAACCCAGGAATCTGGAAGATCCATAAAAGCACCCTTTTGCTGGCAATGGAAACAAGAGCAATCGCAAGAAGAATTCTACCTGCCAACCCCCCGAGTTCCTGCATGAATTGCACACTCTCCCTACGAGGCTGGACTTCTTCTTTATTAATTTTGCCCATCTTTTTGAGGTTGTCTTTAAATTCCTTATCCTTGGTTTTAAATTCTTCAGACTCCTTATCAAGACCTGCAAATTGTTTTTCCAACCCCTTGTTAGCCTTGATCAAAGGCTCCATCTTAGCACGGGTTTCTGCCATATCTGGCAATCCAGGAACCGCTTGGGTAACGGTAACTTGCAAGGTTCCAAAAGCAGCAGCATAGGCACAAGCAGAAAGAATAGTTGCAACTACAGTGGTGCGAAGTAATTTAGGTTCAAAGATTTCGAAAAAGCTGGGCCTGCGCAATGCACCCGACTTTTTCCTTTCAAGCCATACCGCAGATTCAGGAACAAAAGGCAAAAGAATCGCAATTGGAATCGCAGGAAGTAAACCAGTCATTAATGTGAAGCGCCAAGCGGGGTTAGTCGGATCACCGACAGGAAGAGTGGGAAGCATTTTATTTGCGACCATATAACCAACGCCTGCACTAACACCGGTTACCAATAAACCGCCAACACTCGCAAAAGCCTGGGTCCAACCGATTGCAAGTTCGCGTTGGCGCTTGTCCGGGAATAATTCTGCAAGCCAAGTAACAGCGGCAACGAATTCAACGCAAACACCAACAAAAGTTGTGCATCTGAAAAAGATCAACCAAGTAAGGTCTGTACTTAAACCAGCCAATACAGGTGAAAATGAATAGACAAAAATACTACCAATCATAACAGTCTTACGACCGAACTTATCGATCATCCACCCACCCATCAGACCGAAAACCCCACCACAAAGCGCAGTCATCCACAAAACCCTTCCAACCCAGAGTTGTACATCAGGATGATTGGGTGGAACCCGGAGCAATTCTGACAATGCTGGGGCAAGAACCAAAGGTGTCATCAAAAGTTCGTAGGTATCGAATAAAAAGCCAATGGCTGCCACGGTAAGAACCAGCCATGCTGTTCTGCCTAAAGGTTTAGAAATTTCAGTTGTCACATCTGCCTCGTATAGAAGAGGTGGGTGGAGGGTAAGATAAATCCTTACCATCTTTATAGAGATGCTAGCAAGATGTGTCTAAGAACTTTTATTACACTTGGGTAGTCATGGCGCGCATTTCTTCCCGCATCAAGTCCATGGGATTGACCACAGCATCAACGCTATCTTTAAAAACATCGCCAACCAGGAGGTCAATAACATGACGCTTCATCTCAGGGTTTTGACGAATAAAACCACCAAAGGAGAAGCCTTCATAAAAAGCATAAACAAGCCTTTTCATTCGCTCCATGCCTTGAACAAATTTAGGCCCCCAAGCACCCAACTGATTAGCGGATAAATCGTTTTTCAATATGGCCTCAGCGATGGCATCTGCAGCCATTTCGCCGGATTTAAGAGCCAGAAATACCCCAGAAGAATAAATCGGGTCAAGGAAACCAAATGCATCGCCTACTAATACCCAGCCATCACCTGCAACTTGGGAACAGCGGTAGGAAAAATCTTTGGTACTCATGAACCCACCGACTCTTTTACCAGCAGCAACTCTGCGTTTTGCAGCAGGGCAGCGATCCAGTTCACGGTTAAATATCTCTTCATGGGAAAGTTTATCAGCAAACATATCTTCGATAGAGGAAACTACACCCACGCTGACAATGTTATTATGAAGAGGAATATACCAGAACCAGCCTTTTTTCCCTTCAGTTTGCAGAACAAGTGTTGCGCCCTCATCGAGACCAGATTCTCTAGAAGCGCCTTCAAAATAAGCCCAAATAGAAGCTTTCTTAAGAAGAGGATCGGTCTCTTTTATTTTAAGGCGATTACCAATAACAAGGCTTTGACCACTGGCATCGACAACAACTTTAGCACGAACTTCTTCGATGGAACCATCGGGGTTTTGAACTTTTACACCTACACAGCGGGTGCCTTCAAAAATCGCATCAAGAACCCTGCAGCCATAGCAAACATCCACTCCAAGATCGGAGGCATTATCGAGAAGCATTTTGTCGAATTCGCTACGAACAACCTGCCAGGTTTGAGCGCATTCGTGAGGATTGTTTTCAAAAAAGTAGAAGGGCTGAGATTCTTTACCTGTATCGGTTACAAATTGGACGCTGTATTTTTTTGTAAAAGCACTCGCTTTGATTTTTTCAATGACACCCATCCGCCTTAAAGTCCAGTAGGTATCGGGCATGAGCGACTCGCCAATATGAAAACGAGCACCTTTTTCGCGTTCGAACAGTCTTACTTTTAAGCCATGTTGGGCAAGAATGGTTGCAGTAGAAGAGCCTGCGGGCCCGCCACCAATTACAATCACATCAAGGCCTAGCTCATTTTTCATAATCATGTTAAATACCCCTTGGTATAAGTATCGACTAAAACGATACAATTGTTCAAACAACTATTATAGTTTAGCCTCTTTTTTAGGAATTACCACCCCTTTAACCTTTTTCGCATAAAAAAGTGACACTACGACCTAAAGCTATATGCAAAAGCAACTTAAACCTAAACATTGCCAAAAAAACTGAGCTTAGGGATTCAAGATAAGTTGAAAAGTGAAATTTAAACGGAAGGAGATGCTACTTCGAACAGTTCAATTGCAGGCATACCCTGACAATGAATCAAGGCGACTCGGCCATAATAGGGTTTTTGATCATTGGAATGAAACCAATGCTCTCTTGCTGGGAAAGCATCAATTTTCAGAAGTTTGATCAACTCAATTTTTCGCATGATTTCATTGCGAATAAGAATTCTACCCAAAGGTTCTTTTCTTGCAAGAATCTCGCCCTGTACCTGAGTTGGGAGAAAATCCATCCTAACCCTCATCAGGCCAAACAAAACAATTTTGCCTGTTTTCTCACCAATCAAATTTAGAATACGCGAATAACAACCGTTTTGGCTTATCTCTGAAAGAACCCTCACCCTTACAGGTTCAGCATAATGAGATTCCATAGTAACGGTCATATGATGTTCATGATCTAATAAAGATCTATAAGTATCAGGAACATCCGAAGAATTAATCAAGTGAACAATAGGAAAGGGTTCGCTTGGGAACTCCTTAAATAAACCAGCAAGCACAGCAAGACTATCATCAGGCAAACGGGTCATACTTTCCCTAGCTGGATTAATGATAAAGGTTCTGCCTGCTGAGGCGCTTCGAATTTCTCGAGGACTGAATCGACAAGGAAATAAAGCAATCTGCGAAAATCTTCGGAGTCAACTTCATCTGCAATAGCTTCTGCACGAGCTCTAAATTTTTCAACAAGTTTTTGCCCTTTGCTGAACACTTCATTCAACTGATAAAGCTGGTGAATTCTTTCAACTAATTGGAAAGAACTATCACCTTTTCTTGCTCGCTGAAGCAATCCTAGAATCTCTTCTTTTTGAGCTGGAGTCGCGGTTTCTAGGGCCATGGCCAAAAGCACCGTTGGCCTTCCAGCAAGCACATCTTGGCCTGCCACAACCTTGTTTTCAGAGTTGGTATCGAAGTCGCCCAAATCATTGAGAATCTGAAAAGCGATCCCTAAGTTCTTGGCAAACTCACCAATCATTTTCTCGTAAGCATCCGCAGGCCCTGCAAGCCTAACGCCAGCATACAACGCAGCTTCGAACGCAGGAGAGGTTTTCAAAGCGTAAATCCTTAACGCTTCAAGAGGCGTAATATTTTTATCAGTAGCATTGCGCCAAAGAAGTTCTGCCCCTTGGCCTTCAGACAATTTAACATGTGCATCGGAAAGCTTGAAAAGAATATCTGCGCTGACATCTGAGCCAAGTTCTGCACGATCTTTTGCAGCCAAGCGATAGCCAAGGCCAACGAGATAATCCCCAACATTGATCGCAACGGGAACGCCCTGCTGGCGATGCATGGTTTCACTGCCGTAGCGGAAATTGTCATCATCTTCGATGTCATCATGAATAAGAGAAGCTTTATGGAAAGCCTCGATTGCGAGAGCAGAACGCTTAACCGCATCTGAGATATTAATGGACTCGGCATTCAGGGTGCCTGCACCGCCCTTTAGTGCATCATAAACCGCGAGAGTAATAAAAGGCCTGCTTCGTTTACCACCTCTGCCCAGCCAATTGTAGGCAAGTTTTTCATGAATGGCGAGAGGATCTTCCGCCCTTGAATTAGCGCCCGATCTTGCAGGAGGGCAAAGCCTTGACAACTCAGGTTCTTCGCAAATTTGATGAGAAGCACGCATCAAATGCATGTAGGACCTTGTTACGGTCGCAGGTGCTGGAGTTTTCAAATTGATGAACTCCATTACCCAATCTTCATCCACTGAAGTGCTTTTGCAATTACTTGAAAGCAGGGGAACAGCAACACAAGGAACCCCAGCCAGAAGAATTTTATCCAACGCTTTTTCAAGCACATTCAAACAAGCGACGCCAACGATGGCATCAACATGGCCGCTAACAATAATTTTCAAAACAATCGGCGTGCCTTCAGAAACAAGAACCTTGTAGCCAAGATCTTCTGCACGGGTTTTAAAATCTGCAACAGAACATGCGCCACATTTTCTGCAATCGAGGCCAAATTCATCGTAGTCAGCAGGACATCCCTCAGCATGCTTTAAGCAATGAGGCATGAGGAGAAGCCTTCGGGAAAAATCGGTAGCTTGAACTTGCTCACGCCAAAATTCGTTGGCAATACAAACCGAAGTAAATCCGGTGTATTGGAATCCCAAACCCATGCTAGTCAGGAGTTGTTCGGAGAACACCTGAAGCTCAGCTTTGGTGAAGGTGTTTTTACGATCAAGCGTAGTTGCAAATTTAGCAATTTCAGCTCTAATTTTATCGCGGAGTTCTCTAGTTTCAGGGACAACTTTAAGGTGCGATGTACTAGGTTTCTTTGACTTTTTTTCTACCTGTTCAACATCAGGCTCAACTAACTGGCTAGACATTATTAATACTTCCTAAAGGCGGGATATTTATATCGTATGGCGTTTATTACACCATCATACTTTTTCGTATTCTTCCTAAAGCACCAACAGCAAATATTATGGGATATAGTTTTTCAAAATACCATAGTTTTGCAAAATAAAACCCAATTGGTGCTACTTTCAGTATTTGATCATTCTCCGAGGCATTAATCAACCATAATAAGCCTTTTTCCAATACTTTTGGATCTGCGTCCATATCCCAGAGTATTTCCAAGGCCAAAGAGCTCTCTTCTACCGATGATGGGCAACCGTAAGCACCGCCCCAACCCCCATCATCATTTTGTGCCTTTTCTAGAAATCTAACACCTTTTCGAGCATGAAGTTCTTCCCAAAGGCCTAAATCTCTGAATGCAGCAAGTACCCTGCATGTGCCATAAACTGGGTTGGATTCAGATTCTTCATGCTGATTACCAAACCAAAGAGGAAGCCACGAACCATCTGAATTCTGGTTTTCCCTTAAGTAAGTCAAGCCGCCGTCATAGAGCTTTTCCAACTCCACCTCGACGGAATGCAATTCGGGATCAATATTTTCGGTTCCACCTTCAGGATACCAAGGTGCGATCGACCTTAGCATATGTGCGGTAAGATCACACCCACTTCGATCAAACGGCAGATTGCTCCAACCATGGCAAAATGTGGGGATACCCGAATCAGTATTTTGCAAACCTGAAAGCCATCGCACCCCTGCCCTCAACCACTCAGCAGGTTTTTCTTTAAGGTTGGTCAAAGCAAGCAATGCGCCAGGGGTATCATCCGCATCAGGAACACATCCAGGTAAAGGAGTCCAACCCCAACCGCCAGGCTCTGCACCAGTATAAGGGTGGATGATTTCGTACTGTTGGCCCTTAATCCATTCCACAAGTGAATCAGTTTGGCCTAGGCTTTCAAGATCATCAGCAGAGGCAAGTGCGTTAATAGCAAGAGTAGTAACCCAAGTTGCAAGATTGGTATCAATAGGCCAGCTACCATCAGGCCGGACTGAATCCAACAGAAACGCAACGCCCTTTTTAACCACATCATGATTTTCTCGCCCTGTCGCAGAGAGAGACAAAGTAACAAAAGCAGTGAGGGGCGTAGCTTCAAGAAACCCACCATTGACAGGCTGAATATTCTTAAGAACTTTCAATGCCCTACCGGTGCAAACATTGCGAAGAAGCCGAAGTGGAGGGATTGAAGATGGATTGCAATGATGGATGCAAACACCAATGGCAATCAAAGCGGGCAAGGCATAACTTACCACGGGCAACCCCATAAAGCGGTACAAACTTTGGGGCAGGCAAGCCAACTCAAAAGGAAGTGCAGGAACTTCATCCCAATCAACCAACCCTGCGAGTGCGCAAGTGGTCAGAATTGGAACAGAAAAAGTATGATCTTTCCCGTATCTTTGGCGCAACGCTTCCGCAAGTTCTTTGCCGGAATTCCCATAGCGAGAGCCAAGCCATTGATCAGTTTTCTCAAGAGTCGAAGCGAATTCTTGATGCCTTCCTGAAATATAAAAGGCTGATTTAACAAGCAAAGTAGTCGAGATATTCGAAAAGCTAATTGTGGTATCACCCCACCCGCCATCAGCATTTTGATGATCCTTTAGCCATGAAAGTCCATTTTCGACAAGCTTTGGCGCATCGACTTTAGCAGCAATAAGGGCCGCAACTGCGACTGCAGTAGATAACGCAGAGCTAGAAAGTTCACCTTCCCACCAACCTTTAGCCAACCTTGATGACAAAAGATTTTCTTTTGCCGACTGATAAGCCCTTTCAACTCGTTTGGGATCAATTCCCATTGAAGAAAGCGTGGGCCTGTGGATACCAGCAAAGGTCACATGGCCCCCATGCCGAAGAAGACATTATCTTTTAGGAATCGATAAACCCAATAAGATTCGGGGATTTCTTTACCAGGCATATGCTGACTGGTGCGGGGTTTGCCACAGCCTATTTCCTTAAGTGCATCACGGGTGCTGTAATCTTTTGCATCATGCCCCTTGATGAACTCAACTAACTCCTGCGGATTTTCAAGAATTACACACCCCTTGGTGCGATCCTTTACAAACTGCTGGAAGCCCCGAAGATAAGGGCTTTCATTGATGGTTTTATAAAGATCGTAATCATTATCGCTAATTTTGTTAGTCGCAAAAGAAAGCGGCGGACAAATTTCAATGCTCCCTTGGGGCCCGATATGAAAACCCATACCCATTGCAGCAGGGCAAAATGCCTCGCCCGATGCAGTCCAATAACTATCAATAATGATGATCGGATGATGATGCCTGAGTGCCACCATTTTCTTTCTGGCTTCCAGCAATTGCTCTGGGCTAAGGCAGTATTCAGGATGCGGATCTTCGCCCACTGGCCTGTAAAAATAATACCAGATGTACATTGCGCCCTGCTTGATCATCAACTGCAAGAAGGAGTCACACAAAACTTCCTCCATATTTTTGCCAGTGATCGTGCAAGCAACACCAAAAATAATACCCTTCTTTTTAAGCCTCTCCATACCTTGCATTGCAGAATCAAACACCCCTTCGCCACGCCTTAAATCATTCTGAAACTGCATCCCATCAATGCTGATAAGAGGCGTAACATTTCCCGCTTCAGCAAGGCGATTAACATTGGCTTCAGTAAAAAGCATGCCGTTGGTGATCGTCTGAAAAAAACAATCCTTGTGGCGCTTAAAAACATCCCAAATACCCTTATACATGTAAGGCTCACCACCCAGCAATGTATAGTAATAGGCTTTGTTTTTCTTGCCGACGCGAATGATTGCATCCAGATCTTCAGCAGGAAGATGGTAAGCGGTTCCTTCTTTTTCAACCCAGCACCCGTGGCAACGCAAATTGCAAGTGTTGGTGAGGGCAACGAACATGAAGGGCGGGTACAACTTCTTGTTTTTCAATCGGTGCTTGTATGCCCTTACTGCAACAAATCCTTTGTAGACCCAAAGATGAGCGGCTTTCATTGCAAGCCTGGGCGACAATTCGGTCAGAGCTCTGTATGCAAGTTTATGTAACATGGTTTTTCCAGTTGATTGTTCAGTGAAGGCATAGCCTTAAATTTCAAGGGAATCCAAAGAGTCCATTAGATTATCGAGATCATCCTTTGGCGAATCTTTTTTATCGGGCTGCCTTTTGGGAATACCAACACTCAATCCTACCGCATCTCGACCATCACGCAGCAATTCTTTATCTCGTTCTTTGGCTGCGATAACCAAGGCGTCACCGCCACCAAAAAGCTTGGTGAGATCAATCTTCAAACCACTAATAGCACCCACAGGAGCCCCTGCAATCGCAGGACTTTTGTAATCAGGAAACATGATAGCTTGCTCTGGGCAAACCCTACTACATGCAGGACACCCCTTTTTGCAACTATCTTGATTATCAACATAAATCCGCTCGAGACTATCTACGCCATACACACCAAACAAGCAGAAATCCAAGCATTCCATGCAGTTTGTGCAACGACTGTAATCAATCACAGGGTACCAGCGTCGGCCTGGTATTTTTAGCATTTCTTCTTTAAGGAAGGAGGCACCATTTGTAGCATTACCATTCAACACGGCAGCACCATTTGAGGCGGGCGTGGAAATATTCATACCAAGCTGAACCATTGCAGGTTTTGATTCAGGTATTGCAGCAGCCCACCTTTGCTTGCATTCAGTTAGAATTCTGCGAACTTCCTCAACATAGGTACGGTGATCCTTAGCATCCCGCAAATCGAGACAAAAAATAAACCGATCTTGCTGTTTGACCGCCCCAATGCCCTTGGGTTTACTTGCTTCTTCGCCTTCCTCATCTTCGTCTTCGTTATTGTCAGCGGGCTTAATATTGGTTTCGCCCAGTTTTCCCTGAATGCCATCCCGATCCAACAACCAATAGGCTGCCCGGGGATAAAGCCAGGAAATCACCACCATATCGCCTTGAACGCCTTCAAGATAAAGCCTACCTGTATGTCCTTCATGCAAGTCGTAAAGCGCAGGAACTATGCCTAGGTCAATACCGGGTTCCATAAGCAATGCTGCTGCAATTTCTTCTTCGATAGCTCTGCGGTTAGGGTCTTTCCCCTGTGCCTGCGACAAAACCACATTAAGTTTTTTCTGACTCATATTAATCATCCCCAGCGTTAATTTTACCTTTTAACATGCGTTGGGCTTTTTCCCAATTATCTTCAAGAAAAGCATGATAAGCATTTGCATCCATTAGGCTATCGATAGTGCCATCCATTTCAAACA
>CAMDHK010000120.1 GCA_945897965.1 Candidatus Kuenenia stuttgartensis
TCAATTGCTGATTTCACCAAGGCCATCGAAATAAATCCTTCCTATACCGCTGCCTACAACCATCGAGGCAACTCTGCCTTTGCTATGAAAAATTATGAAGATGCCATTACTGATTACACCAAGGCCATTCAGCTTGAACCAGCAGATGCAAAGCTGTTTAATAACCGGGCTAATACATATAAGGCAATGGGTAAAGACAAGGAAGCTGAAGACGATCTTGCGAAGGTCAAGCGTCTTACCAAGTAATCTTAATCCGCAAAGAATCTAATCTGTAGTTCATTACGATTGGTTCGATTTATAAAGAAAGGCATTAGCGATAAAGCTCGCTAATGCCTTTCTTTAATTCAAATAAGTCTTTTACTTCGGTAGCATTCAAGGCGCGATTGAATACCCCTAAATCATCCATGTGCCCGACATATGATGCCCCTAAAACAAGCAATACTTGGGTTGGATCCCAGTCCAAGGTTAGATCCCAATTCTCGATGCTACCTTGGAGTTTCCCATTGATAAATAGTTGTCCCTTTGGCTTCTTCGATTTGTCGTTGATGTTTTCGAGTGTGAAAACCACATGAGTCCATTCATTCCTTGAAAAAGGTGCTTTTTCGACCTGAACCATGGGCCTTTTATTGAACGGAATATCAGCCCATTGAACATTCGTGGGGTTCCAGATCTTGAACAAAGGGCGAATTGCATAACGGAAATAACGGGGCGATTCATCCTTAGACCATTCCAGAAAGATGAATCCTTTTTTGGTATCGTTGCCCACGATTTGAACAGGGTCGCAATACCCTGGCTCTAAATCCTTGTTGGGGTCAAGCTTAAGCCAAACGGATATCGTGCTGCTCCAATTCTTATCATTGTAATCAAGGACCTTGGCATTGTTGAATTGGGGTCTGAAATTCCCTTTCTTAGTAAACCAAAGAGCACCCCCAAACTTGCCCGCACCCTGCGCTATTTTTGCTTCTTCATTCGATTCCGCCTTCACATTCTCTTTGCCTTTGCGCACATAACCAAACCGGTCTCCTTTGGAAAAGTCTGCGTGAATTTCTTTGTCGAATGACGCATGCATGGTTAGTGCTGTGCTCAACGGGTGTAATGTTATCGGTTCTGCAGCGGCTGTTAATATTCCTGATGATGCTAAGAGGATAAAACTTAATAAACGCATGACCATACTCCATATTTGCTGGTTTTGAAATAAGGGTTAACATGACAAATGATCGGGGCCATGAATATTCTACTTTTTTAGGGTAAGGAAATCCTTTTGTAAAACTATTAAGAGATAAATAAAGCTTTGACTAAAAAAGAGATGGTTATCTAAGCAGAAAGGGCCTGACTTTAAAAAGAGTGGGGCTACCTGGATTCGAACCAGGAACCAAGGAATTATGAGTTCCCTGCTCTGCCGTTGAGCTATAGCCCCAATAATATGCAATTATATTGCTTCTTTGGATGGGTGTCTTGTGTTGTTGATGGGACAATGATTGGATTATGCGATTTCATTGTAATTCTTGAAGATTAGCTTTGGCATGTAAGTTTGTTATGATAGAACACAAGTTGTTTAATAGTATTGGTTTATATTCTTTTTGGTTGCAATCTTTAGCAGTTAGAGGTGCCTCGGTTAGGAATGGCTAAAGCGAGGCGATGCAAGCTTTAATATCTTATTAACATGATTGAAATGAGATGGATGTCACTTTATCGATGTTCATTCGTGATGTAGTTAAATTTAAAAGGTGGGATTCATGGAAGTATGGTACTTGTTTGTAGCTGCTTCGTTGGTTGGATTTTTTAATGGGATCAGCCCTACGGGAATTACCTTATTGGTTTTGAGTCTTAAAAATCAAAAAAACATAGTTCCTGCGCTGGGGGTTTCCGCAGCATTTTTTATAGTATTTGTAGTTCTAGGCGGGTTTGTTTACTTTGGACTTGCTACTTGGTTGCAAAATATCCTGCCAAAAGATTCGACCGTTGATCATATTTTAGAACTGATACTTGCAGTTGCGCTTTTTTATTTTGGTGTGACAATTAAGATGAAAGCAGATGAGCCAAAGGAGATTACACAAATAACTTTTGGTGGCGTTTTTATCGCATCATCCACCGTTGCAATTTTAGAATTTCCCTTGTCTTTGCCTTACTTTGCAATGCTGCAGCAAATTCACCAGGCTCGTTTGAGTTTGGAAAATACTCTGATCGCTCTTACTATTTTTAATGTATTTCATGTTGTTCCTTTGCTTCTTCTTACATTTGCGTCCCTATTTATACCCGAGTCTTATCGTTGGGTTTTTGATTGGCTAAGGCTCAAAATAATGGTTTTGGGTATTTATCTGGTGAAATTTTTACTCATCTTCCTTAGCTTGATAGGCTTGATCGATGGGGTTGGTCATTTGATGGGCCATCCCATTTTGCCTTTTTGATTCTTTTTAATTGGGAGTCGTATTTTGCAACCAATCGTGGGCTTTGGAGAAATACTTTGGGACATGCTGCCTTCTGGGAAGCAAGCGGGTGGGGCTCCGTTTAATTTCACTTTTCATTCTTATCAGTTGGGATGGCCCTCAATTATGGTTAGTAGGGTGGGAAATGATGCTTTGGGCAAAGAGTTGGCCAAAAAATGCGAAGAATTGGGGTTGAATCCTGAGTTTTTACAGGAAGATTTAATTCATCCAACCGGAACGGTGGCAGTGCAGCTGGATTCTCTAGGGCAAGCGGAATATGAAATTAAAGCTGATGTTGCCTGGGATCATCTTGAGTGGAATGATGGCCTTAAAAAGCTTGCGGGCAATTGTGCTGCGGTTTGTTTTGGAACCCTGTGCCAGCGTCATAGTGTCACCCGAAGCACCCTGAAAAAATTCTTGGAATGCTGCCCCAAAAATGCCATCAAGGTGTTTGATATTAATCTTAGGCAGAACTTTTATACGCGGGAAATCCTTGAAGAATCGCTTTATAAAGCCACTTGGGTCAAAGTAAATGAACAGGAACTGGAAACCTTGACCGACCTCTTAGGCTTGAAAGGCGATGACTTAAAAGAGTCACTCGAAATATTGCGCAGACGATATAAATTAGATTTGGCAGCATTGACTCTTGGGGAAAATGGATGCTTGGTTAATACGAAAAACGAACGGATTTATCTGCAAGGCCATAAAATCGAAGTGATGGATACCATTGGTGCGGGCGACTCTTTTACCGCTGGATTGCTAGTTGGGCTTTTAAAGAAAAAACCCTTGCGACGAGCAATTACCCTTGCGAATGATTTGGCTGCCCAAGTGGCTTCAAAGCAGGGCGGAACGCCTTTGGTCGACTTAGCTGAAAAGCGCTTTAATTCGTAAGTTCATGCCTTCAAACAACTTAAACCGAAAACAAACGCGACCCATAGCTTGTAAACGGCCCATTGTATTATATTAGACATGATGTTTAATATAATACAATCGTTAAATAGATCCTAAAGCTCCTAAACTTTTCATGTTTTTTTACTTTAATTTCTTGCCTAGAGATAAAATCTTCTCTAACCTATGTGGACTGGGGAGGTTTATACATCCAATGTTTATTTTCTGGGAGATTTGTCGATGAAGAAGTTTTTGTTGTCCGTTGCTTTTGTAGCGATTGCTGGCTTGGCTATGTTGCCAGCCGATGCTAAGGCCTTTGGTGGCCGTAAGTCTTGCAAAGATGCTTGTGAACAACCATGCGAAATGACATGGGAAGATCGCAAGGTAACTTGCTACAAGACTGTAACCAAGGAAAAGGAAATCGAAGTCACTGTCTGCAAGCCAGAATATCGTGACGAAGTTCGTAAGTACACCACCACTGTATGTGTACCAGTTTGGACCGAACAAAAGAAAACTTGCACCACTTACAAGCGAGTTGCCAAGCAAGTTGAACGAGAAGTAACCAAGTGCGTTCGCGTACCAGTTACCACTTGTGATCCTTGCACAGGCCGTACTCGTACTTGCTGCCAAAGGCAGATGGTTACCGAAAAGGTAATGTGCACAGTTTACGAATGCGTTCCTGAAACCAAAGAAGTAACTGTAAAGGTCTGCTCTTACAAGAAGGAAGAAAAGACCACCGAATGCAAAGTACGCGTTTGCGAAATGAAGCAAGTTAAAGAAAAACGCAAAGTTCAATATTGCGAAAGCGTTCCTTACGAAACCACCATCAAGGTATGCGTTCGTAAGCCAGTTGAAGCCAAGAAGGTTGAAGTAGCAAAGCCCGCAGAATGTGCGCCAGCTTGCGAAAAGACTGCTTGCTGCGAAAAGAAGTGTGGCCGAGGGTTGAACCTTGGTGGCCGTCTTTCTAGCCGTAAGTCTTGCAGCTAATCTGATTAGATTTTAATCAAACCAAGAAGCAGGGGGGAATTAATTGCCTCCCTGCTTTTTTGTATTTTAAGGTGTCGCAAGTTAATGATTCTGTGTAGCTAATTATAATAATCGTGTGTTCTTGGATGGAAAGATTGCATTTTTTGAATTAAACTTATATTAATACATTAATCAGAAAATAGGATAGATGAGTCTAGTTTATGAATCCTCAAGACGCGGATGAAAAAAAGTCTGATTTCATTGAAACAAAGTATTTGGAATCCAACAATTCCGAAGATGTGCTTAGTACCAGACTTGTCGAAAACATCACCCATCAGGATTCCGTCCAGGTCGCACCTAATCCCACCACTGGCAATCTATTATTGAATCGTTTTTTAGTGCTTAAAGTGCTGGGAGAGGGTTCCTTCGGAAAAGTTTTTCTTGCGAAGGATGAGCAGCTTGGCAGATTGGTTGCGGTTAAGGTTTTCAAGCGCCCTGTGCAGGATAAAAAGCAATTTGAAGTTTTCCTTTCGGAAGCAAGGATGCTTGCGAAATTGGATCATCCTAATATTGTACCCGTGTATGATGTGATAAATTCTGAGTCTGAAGGGGTTTTCATCATTTCCAAATATTTGGATGGTGGAAGTTTGTCTGAGATTATTGCCCAAGGGGCTCATTCTTATCAAAATATTTCGAAATGGATTGCAACTATAGCAGAAGCGTTGCACCATGCCCATGCGCGTGGCCTTGTGCACCGCGATATCAAGCCGGATAACATTCTTCTCGATTCCAAGGGGAATCTTTATATTGCAGATTTCGGGCTGGCCCTTAGTGAGGAATTATTTGGAAAAGAAACGGGATTGTTGGGAACGCCGGCATACATGAGCCCTGAACAGGCCTCGGGGTTGGCGCACATGGTGGACGGGCGCACGGATTTTTTCAGTTTAGGGGTGATATTGTATGAAATGCTAACCGGTCGCAGGCCTTTTGAAGCAAAGACGATTTCTCTCACTCTGCAACAAATTATTAGGATTGAAGCCAAGCCACCAAGGCAAATGAAAGACACCATTCCAAAAGAGTTGGAAAGGATATGCCTAAAAGCTTTAAGTAAAAACTTGAACAACCGATACCTTACGGGGCTCGATTTTTCGGAAGACCTCCAAAATTATTTGAAGCAAAATGAGGTTGTACCCAGCATGAAAAATGCTGCGGAATCGAATGCAGCCAATCTTTCTGGGGTTTCCTCTTTTCATGCTTCTTTATCTGGATCCGTGTCGAGTTGGGCGAAGATTTCTAAAACCCCAGGAATGGATAGCGTCAACAAGATTTTGGAATCGGGTGCTTCAATTTTGCAATCAGCCTTGGAGAGCTCTGATAAGGATTTTTCTGTTACCAGGCCTTTGCTAGAGCAGCATTTGAGCGATATTAAAGATGATACAAACGCAAAAACTAGGGTTTTGCTCGCTCTTTTGCCCGCAGATCCATCCTACGCCAAGGCGTTAATCGAGCCTCTTCTGGTTGCAAAACCTCAAGACTATATTGTGATGCGCCAGCGCCTTGCACCTTATGCGGAAATCGTGATACCGCTTCTGGAGCAAAAATTCGCACAATTGCCAGACTCTGATTGCGCTATGAGTTTGCGAATTGCAGGGGCACTAGCACTGTGGCGATCTTCCTCTCCCTTGCTGGATAAAATAGTACCTTCAATTGTTGGTAAGATCGTTGCCCAAGATCTGATTTATCTTCAAGAGTGGGCGGAAATATTCAAACCCCTGCAAAAGTTACTAATTCATCGATTGGTTTCTTTCGGGCAAGATCATTCGAATCCTTCTTCGAGCCGCAGTTATGCCAACGCAATTGCGCTTGAATATGCAACTGATAACGAAAGAGTATTGTTCCATTTGTTTGTAAGTTCTGATCACAGTATTATAAAAACAATCTTTAAAAAGATTGTTCCAGTTAAAGATAAAATGATCGCCTATCTTAAAAGATTTCGATCTGCGGTTGTTCCCGTAACTATTCCCCAAGAAAAAGTGAATGCTGAAATACGCAAAGGCATGGCGGCCTCTTTACAGTTGGCACTGGGGGATTGTGATGGATTCAGCATTTTTGCTAATTCATCAGACGCAACCTCTAGGAGCCAAGCGCAGACTTTTATTGGCGCACTTGGTGTAAGCGTTCAGATGCTATTTGAAAAAATCCAGAACGAAACAGATCTGGGAACCCGTGCAGCCTTGGTTCTTGCGCTGGGTGGTTTAAGCTTCGAAGATATTTCCGAAGCGATAAAAAAACAGTTGAAAGAATATTTCCTCGACTTATACCAGAAGCATCCGGATTCTGGGTTGCATAGTGCCTTGGATTGGATATTAAGGCAAAAACTAGGCCTTGGTGCTACCTGTGATAAATGCATTCGAGATCTTGAGCAGGTTTCTGAACCTCCAAAAAATTGGAGTGTCAATTTTCTAGGCCAATGTTTTATCAATATAAATGGCCCTGTTCAATTCTTGATGGGTTCGCCCAAAGATGAACTCGAAAGGGTTGAAAACGAAAAGCTCCATGAAACTTTAATACCAAGGTCTTTTGCATTATCTCAAAAACTTGTCACCGTTGAACAATACTTGAAATTTAATCCGAGCTTTCAGGCTGGCAGAAACAATGCCAAGGTTGCGGATAATCCCGCTGCGGGAATCTCTTGGTACCAAGCTGCAGAATATTGCAACTGGCTTAGTGAGCAGGAAAAAATCCCCCAATCCCAATGGTGTTATCTGCCTAATGAGAAGGGGTATTATGCAGTGGGAATGCGCCCTGCTAATGATTTTCTCAAGAAAAAAGGTTACCGTTTACCTACCGAGGCCGAGTGGGAATTTTGTGCTAGGGCAGGTACGAAAACACCTTGGTTCTTCGGCTTCGATGGTTCACAAATTGATCAATTCGCTTACTGTCAAATTAATTCCAATAACCATTTATGGCCTGTCGGGCAATTGAAACCCAATGATCTAGGATTTTTTGATATTGCAGGAAATCTCTACCAATGGACTCAGGATATTTTGCAGCCTTATAGTGATGCCTCAATCGTAGAAGATTCAAAGGTCGATTTGCGGGTTGTTGATGATTTGTCCACTAGAGTATTACGAGGTGGTGCGTTTTACTACCCCAAAGATATTTTGCGCTCTGCTCATCGGGGCGGTTTAAAACCTGATCAATCCAGCGATGGTAGTGGTTTTAGAATTGCCAAAACTTTATCTTAGTGGTTTTAAAATTGCTGAAACAAATATTAGGCTGCAACTTTGGTTGTTGCATTGCTTGGTACAAATTTTGATATTTGATCAAGCATACCTTGCTCAAAATTTTTCTGGTTGAAGGTTAGTGCAAATTTGCGTGCAGCATGACTGTTGTAGAAATTCTTTTCTTTATCAAATTCTTCGATGGCATTGGTCATGCATTCAACAGATGGTTCTGCAAAGAATAATCCGGTAGCTTCATTGCTTGATTCGCGGCCAATGATTGTTTCAGTTGCACCACCTTTTCCCAGAGCTATGACTGGGGTTCCGCACGCTTGCGCTTCGACCGGAACAATTCCGAAATCTTCGAACCCAGGAAAGAGCAAGGCGCTGCATCGTTGCATATGGTCGCGGATGGAGGCATCCGTCTGCCAGCCAAGGAAATGCGTTTGCGGGCCTGCCAGTGAGCGCAGCCTTTTTTCGTCTTGCCCGGTACCTATGATAACCAGCTTTTTCCCCAAGGCTTTACATGATTCAATTGCAAGATCAATACGCTTATAGGGAGCGAAAGCAGAAACCACGAGATAAAAATCTTCGCGTTGTACATCTGCAGGCACATAAAAATCAGTGTCAACAGGAGGATACACCACTGAGCTTTCTCGTGAATAACAATCGCGTATTCTGCTTTCAATTGTTTTGCTGATCGCAATAAAATGGGTCACTCGCTCAGAAGTTTTTTTATCCCATTCCCGTATGTGGTTTAGCACCGGCGCAGCCAACCTCTTTTTCATGCTAGGCTTTTCGCCTGTTCCAAAGTAATCATCCCGCAAGTGCCATGCATATCTTACAGGCGTAAAACAATAACATAAATGTGGCACGCCCTTGGGTGGGATAACACCTTTCGCAACACAATGGCTTAGGCTGACAACAAGATCGCAATCTGGAATTTTAATTGATTCGATGGCACTGGGCATGAAAGGTAGCAGATACCGATAGTAGTTATGAACGCCCGGAAGCTTTCCGAGCCAGGATGTTTGAGGTTTTAAATTTTCGATCGTGGGGCTGAGTGCGCCTTTTTTGTGAAGCAGTGTGTACAATTTCGCATCGGGAAATAGGTTGCATAACGACTCGAGGCATTTTTCCCCACCCCGCATTCCCGTTAGCCAGTCATGAACAAAAACGATTCGTGGTTTCAACATTGCACCTATTATCCCCGCAAAATTAAAAGTCGGTGCAAGTGTACTTGGGGGCTGTTTTTTAAGCTAGACGAAGATCTTTTACGGTGTAAAGGGGGTAGCGAATCTTGCCTAAACTTCCATTTTTGGTTTGAAAATTAGCGAGAGTTATCTGCCCAGCAATAACTTATTTGCCTGTTTTACCAAAGCTTTTCATGTACGCAAATAGATCTGCGATTTCTTGGTCTTTCGCCTCATCCAGCAAGCCTGCAGGCATAATCGATTTTTGCGTTTGTTGCCTAAGGGATATCTCGTTCCCAGATAGTCGTTGAGGTTCGCCTGTAGATGTTTGCAAAAGCACTCCATCTGCGGATTCGTAAACCACCAGACCCAAAATAATCTTACCTTTGGTTGTGGTGTATGCAATTGCGCGATAACGATTGGGCACGTCCTTGTCAGGATGGACGATCGCATTTAAAAGATCAAACCGGGAAAACCTTTGTGTAACTCCTTCGAGTGCTGGCCCCAATGCCTGAGATCCCGAATGGCATGATGCGCATTTAAGTTGAGTGAAGGTTTTCTTTCCTTTTGAAATATCGCCTTCATCCCATTTAATTTTATCGAATCGGGTTTTCCATTCGTCCAGACTGATCCCCCCCGACATAGTCAAAGATGTTAAAAGTTTTGCATCATTGGCTTTGGCCCACATAATCCATTCTTGCATTTGGTTAGTGGCAGGTGCAGTGGCCCACTTCTTGCGTAAAAGAGAAAACACCTGATCCTGAAGAGGCTTGTATTTTGGTTCACTGGGAAGGTTTGGAAGTTTTTGCGCCAGAAGTAAATACTCGGCTTCGCCTAGGGGCGCAAGCTTATCTAGGGCAAGAAGAATGTCAGGCAGATCATCATTCGAGATTTGGCGTAGAATAGTTGTAAACTTTTGTAGATCTTCCCTATCAGGATTTTTGGCAAGAATCTTGATTAGTATTTCGTCCAATCCATGCTCGCCCCAGAGCACTCTTATTGCTGGAAACGATTCTTCTGGGGGTAGTAATTCTAAAACTCGCACGGATTGCGAATTCCAAGCTAGATCTGGTTTTGCTTGCATCTTTGTTGCGAATTTCTTGGCAGCATTCTTTTTCGCTTCTTTCATCTCCCCCAAATAAATTGCATGATCGGGGAACCCGAAGTCATCTGAATTCGCAACCAAATTGCTGAAATCCTTATTGTTTTTGCAAAGATCTGCGAAAATCTCTTGCAACCTTAAAGGCCAGTTCCTGTCTCGCTTCATGCTCTTAAAGTCCAGTTCTGCCCCAAGATTTAACATCGCCTTGATGGCCTTTGGTTTTTGTTCCTCTGAAAAGGATGACCCGGTTTGTGCGATAGATGCCAGAAGATGAATTTTTCTCACGGGGTCATTTGAATAACTTAACTGATCAAGAAGTGAGCTTAAGATTTTTTCGTCCTTAAATTTCATCAGGCCAAAGGTTCGTTCTAATTCGAAATCAAGACCTGAGTCGCCGGACGGATAAGAAAGAGCAAGTAACTTCGTTTGTTTTAATGTTGGAGTCCACGATTCTTTAAGTTGTTTTATCGAATACCCTTCGCGGTAATTGCCTCGCTGCGAAATATTGGGAAGCTCACCCATTGCCATTTGCATGATTCGAACAGAATCAAGCCTTGTTGCAAACGAAGCTTTCTTATTCGTAATGTTTTCAAATGCAATTATTCCAGCTTTAGAAGGCTGCGATTTTACCTGTGCCAGCCCCAAGGTGTTTGCAGCAATGGTATTGCTAGGAATAATATTTGCCACTTCGTGTGTTTCAATCAACTTAGTGGTTGCATATCTGATGAAACGATCAGGGTGATCAGCGTTGGCAGAAAAAATCTTATTAATGGACTCTGGGGTTAGGGCAGTTTCGAAACGGAGGAACTCAATCGCTTTTCTTCGTTCCAAAAGATTTGCAGAAGATGTTGCTGTTATTAAAGCTTTTTCAGGGTTAATGATTTGAACTTTATAGGGTAGGGCGCTTGCAGAAATAGGATTTGTTTTGTGTTTGATGCGAAAAACAGAACCTTTGGTGCCTCTTCCTCCAATGCAAATAAATAATTCTCCAGTAATGGGGTTCATATCGATCGCTGTGGGGGCAAACCCAGAACTGCCTTTGGGCTCAAGAAAAACTTCTGCATTGGTGCTATAGGAAGAATCTTTGGGTTGAAGTTCGCAAGTAAGAATTCTGCCAAAGGTCCAATCTAATATAAATAGAGCTCCTTGATACTTTGGCGGAAAGTGAGTTCCCTTGTAACAAAGTACTCCAGTGGGCGAACCTCTGCCTGCAGTTGCAATAGGAGGAATGATATCAATATGCGATGGAGGCGAGCGCCAGGTTTCTGAATGCTGAGGATTCCACCAGCCATATCTTCCCCCTGATACCAAATGATATATTCTTGTTGGTTCATACCAAGGAAGTGCGATGCAGCGTTCATTATCCGAATCAAAGGTAAAAAGTTCGCCATCGAGATTGAAATCAAAACAGTACGGGTTACGAAGTCCGTCAACAAAGACTTCTGTCTTTTGGTTTTCTGGATTGTATTTGATCACAGTGCCAGCGATGGGCTTCTTTACAGGCGAAGAATCCTTCATTGCAAATGCAGAATTGATACCAGTGTTATTGCCACACAGGATGTATATCAATCCATCGGGCCCCCTTTTGACTGCGTGGGCTTCGTGCTCTCCACCCGTTTTAAAAGATAGGTGTTTTACCCCCGGCCCCGCTGCGGTTATGCCATCATCAGCAATGGGAATCGACCATAACCCTTGATTCCCTGTGTACCATAGGAGGTTTTTTTCAAAGAGAAGTCCGGTGGCACCATCGATGGGGGCTGTGCCAAAATCTTTGTAAGTGTCCGCTTTCCCATCGTTATTTGAGTCAATAAGAATGCGAAAGTATCCCTTGCCCGATACCATGACATCGCCTTTGGGGCTTATTGATAAACAATAAATATCACTTGCCAAAGAGTCATCCGCATAGGGAAGGATTTCGAACCCTGCAGGCATCTTCACTTCGGGAAGTTGATTTGATATTTGCGATGATGTAAATAATACCAATGCAAAATAGGCTAATAGGTTCATGGGTCAAGCACGCAGCGAAATCCCGTGTGAGAAAGACCAGTATCTTCCGCACCATGCATTCTTAAACCAACCCGGTATCGAACGCAATAGTTGGTGCTGCAAAGAAAAGAGCCACCCCTTTGTACCCGAACCTTTGCTTCGTTCCCATGCGGATCGATAGGCGAGGCAGGTCCCTTAGGATTTAGCAAGGGTATTTTTAATGCCTCTGAATCTAAGCCACGATATAAAAGTGAATAAGCATCAGGCCTGTACCAGTCTGCGCACCATTCCCACACATTGCCACTGACATCGTA
>CAMDHK010000121.1 GCA_945897965.1 Candidatus Kuenenia stuttgartensis
CGGAAAGAATTAAGCATGGAAAGAGCGTTCCTATACTAAAGCCTAAAAAGAAGCAAATCGCAGAGTGATTTGCATCGGGGGTGCAGCAAAAATTTAAATCCAAGTGGCAGTAATCTGAGGCGATGCGATTACTACAAAGATTTAAATAAATAATATTGAAATTATAACGATAATTTAAGTAATTTACAATAAAATCAGACAGAATATTTCACTTAAATACCCCAATGTTAACAGATGCAGAGGTTGCAACTGATTTACCTTTATTGGGTTATAGATTTCTTTAAATATTAAGATTTAGGGTTAAGTTGTAGGAAAAAAGAATATAGCCACAGACGAACACGGAAGCAACACACAGCAGAAGCAGAAGCCACGGAAGAAAGAACAAGCAGAAGCATTTGCCACGGAATGACACGGAATTTCACGGAAAAGACAGAGGCAGAGACACGGAATGAAGAACACTGCTTTTCAGAGCCGGATGCGTGAGCGACGGTATAAATATACTGTTTGGGAAGGGCCCCTTCGACAGGCTCAGGGACCGGGGCTCCTTCGGTGGGGTCAGTGAGCTTGCCGAACTGGCCGTTAAGTTGCGCTAGGGTGAAAGACACCGCCTTGATATTAAAAGCCAAGAATGGAACTCCGCATACGCGAAGTTGACTTTAAAGCGGGTGAAAGATCTAAAGGTTCAAATGGAGGAGTTGCAGTGGGGCTTCCCCATCGCAACTCCTCTGTCTTTAAACAAACCCCATATCAATTAATGGAAAGTAAAAAGAATAGACCCACCCAGCGCAGTGGGTGGGCTTAGGGACAATAACTCAGAATAAGAATGGACCCTCTGCATACGCGAGGGTGACAAAGGCGGCGGCGGGCTAACTGGAACGCGGGCTAGCGAAGCGAAGGGCCCTTTTCCCGGAGGGAAGAGGGTTGGGAGTTGGGGGAAGAAAAAGAGAAAGCAAAAGAAAGCAAAAGAGAAAGCCGCTTGCACTAGCCCAAAAAATGCACGAAGATAGCGCCTTATGAATCCGTGAGATCTTTACCACAAAAGTTAAACGCACCCTAGCCTTATATCCTTAATAAAAAGAGATAAACATCATGCATAGTTTCAAAGTATTATTAACTCTAGGTCTGCTTTTGTTTGGAAATCATGCTGCCCGGGCAGCAGATGATAACAAACCCTCCTCCCACACCAAGAGAAATGTGGAGGGCTGGACTGTCCGCATCGATGATCGCTTGCTTAAACCAGAAAACAAAGAAAAGCTTGATCGTGCCATTCACTTTCTTGAAGCCAAGCTGATTGATATCAAGATCGTAGTCCCAGAAGATAAAGTAAAAAAACTGCAAACGGTAACCATCGTACTAGATCAAACCCATGGCAAGCTTAGCTCCATGCAATATCATCCGGGCGCTGGCTGGCTTACATCCAATGGCTACTCCGCAGACCTTGTCAAATGCGTTCATCTTCCACGTATTGATGATCTGGTTACCAAGCGCAATACCAACGAGCAACCCTGGGTTATTCTTCATGAACTGGCTCATGCCTACCATGATCTGTTTCTGGGGTTCGATGAACCACGTATTAAAGATGCCTATGAAAATTATAAAAAGAGTGGCAAAGGCGACATGACTCTTTTATACAACGGCAAACGGGTCAAGCATTATGCCCTTACCAACCAAATGGAATTCTTTGCTGAGATGACGGAAGCTTATTTCGGCACTAACGATTTCTTCCCATTCAATCGGGCAGAACTTAAAGAATCAGAACCCCAGATCTATGAGGTTCTAAAAAACACTTGGGATTCACCCTCAACTAGAAAGTAACATTCATGAACTTAAAACAATTTGTAATGTGTTCTATCATGTTTGGAATAATGGCCACTACCAGCTTGGCTGCAACTCCAACCATCTTGAATATCTGGCCTGGAAAACCACCGGGCGAAACCAAGGAGCTTCCCGCAGAAGTTGATCTCACTAAAGATACCGACAAGTTAATTGCAGGCAAACGCATCATCAAGCTGGGCAATGTTTCTACACCCCAAATAGCTGTTTATAAGCCAGAAAAATCAAAAGATACCGGTGCATCAGTAATCATTTGCCCTGGTGGTGGCCATCATATTCTTGCATACGATCTCGAAGGAACTGAAGTTGCAGAATGGCTAAACACCATTGGCGTGACAGGGATAGTATTGAAATATCGTGTCCCTTTCAGAGACCCTGAGAAGCGTTGGGGCGCTGCAGTTGCTGATGCCCAAAGAACTGTAAGCCTAGTGCGAAGCAAAGCTGCGGAATGGAGCCTTGACCCCAAGCGTATTGGGATTTGTGGTTTCAGTGCTGGGGGCGAAACCGCAGGCTTGACATCTTTGTTTCTGGAAGAAAGGCAATACACCGCTGCAGATGATGTAGACAAGGTTTCCTGCAAACCTGATTTCGCAATCCTCATTTATCCAGGGGGCTTTGATACCAAAGGTCAGGCTCAAATCAGAGTTAAGGACAAGGTAACAAAAGATACCCCACCCATGTTTTTAATTCATGCAATCGATGATCCCGTCACCGCTAACAATTCTCTTGCATTGGCAGTGGAATTAAAGAAAGCGGGTGTATCCACGGAACTTCACATTTACGATGCAGGTGGCCATGGCTACGGCCTAAGGTTGGTAAACACTTTACCCATCACCACTTGGCCCAAACGCTGCGAGGAATGGATGCAACGCAGAGGTTTGCTAAAACGGCCTTAACAACTTGAGGTAGTTATATTATTTGACAATCTTAAGGATGCGGTTGTTACCACTATCGGTGATAAATAGTTCACCCTTGGGGCTGATTTGTACGCCATGCGGTTGAAAGAGTTCCACTTTTTCAGGAGGGCCATCAACTCCAGCAGTACCTTTTTTTCCTGTGCCTGCGACCAAAGAAGTACTTTCAGTTTTAGGATCGTAGCGAAGAACTCTGTGATTTTCAGTATCTGCGATAAGGATAGTACCATCGCTATCTGCACACAAATGTTTGGGCCCGTTCAATTCTGTATTTAATGCAGGGCCACCCACGCCTTTGCTTCCAGCCTTACCCGTGCCAACCACGGTTTTGATCATACCATTTTTGTCAACCATTCGGAGAGCATGGCCTCCGCGTTCCAAAATATAAAGATTGCCCATAGCATCCATGCAGGCAGCTCTCGGATCCACAAGAGGGCTATCCACCGCCTTCGAGTTATTTTTAGGAACACCACCTTTGCCATTGCCTGCAAGTGTGGTAACGATATTGGTTTCAAGATAAACAGAACGGATTCTACGATTCTCTAAGTCGGTAATGATCAGGTTCTTTTTAGCAGCATCAAAAGCAATGCAGAATACCCCAGTAAAAACTGCTTTCGTAGCGGGGCCATTATCTCCTGCGAATGCTTTATCCCCTGTGCCTGCAAAGGCAGTGATGATATTAGTTTTAGGATCGATCTTACGCACCCGGTTATTCCAGGTATCGCCAACATAGATGGAATCATCCTTGCCAATGATCACACTATGCATGCCATTGAAAGTTGCTTCCTGCGCATTGGCATTATCGCCTGACGAACCTTTCGCACCGGTACCGCCTACAAGGGTGAGGTTATTTTTTGAATCAACTTTCATGACCCGATGGCCTGCGATTTCGATGATATAAAAGTCGCCTGAAGAGTTCCAATCAACGCCAAAAGGGCCTTTTAATTGAACTTCAGTTGCAAGTGCTGGGGGAGGATTTTTTCCTGAGCCTGCAACTAACACAATCTTTGCAGCATCTGCAACCATTGAAAAAGAAAGAACCATTAGGCAGGCAGCAAAAAATATTCGCATGATAGAAATTCCCAGATTAATGTTCAGCATAAAACCAGAAGACATCGTAATGGCTAACGATATTGTTTGGAAATGAAAAACAGAACATCACATCATCGTCTTCGCAGAACAGTAAATAATCATGAGCGTAGTTTCATGCAAACAACTCATCAACTGGCTTGCCCTTATCTGCAACAGTGAAGGGTCGCCCCGATGGGGAATGCTCAATCTTTTCAAGGTCAATGCCCATCGCTTGCGCAATGGTCGCATTGCAATCTGGCATGGTGACGGGTTTCTCAGCGACATGCTCACCGATCTCATCAGACTTGCCGTGAATATAGCCACCTTTCATGCCAGCACCTGCGAGCCACCAAGTAAAAACGCCTGGGTGATGCCCACGCCCTGCGGTAGTGTTGCTGATTTGAGGTGAGCGACCGAACTCAGTGGCCATCACTACAAGGGTGCTTTTTAAAAGTCCGCGCTGGTGAAGGTCTTCAAGAAGGGCTGCCATCGTTTGGTCTGTTGATGGAGTCATATTTTCCATCTGTTTGATTTGATCGTTATGAGTATCCCAGTTGTGGGCATCTTCCACCTCGATGAAACGGACGCCGCTCTCGACAAGTCGCCTCGCAAGCAAGCAGCCTTTGCCAAAGGTGTGATTACCATATGCGGCCTGCATCTTTTTATCTTCATGCGAAATGTCGAATACCTTGAGATCTTCACTCTTCATAAGCGATGCTGCGTCTTGCTGGACTTTCAAATAAGCTGCTGCATCGCGATGTGGCGTTTGTGCAACAAATGGCGTTCCCAACGCTTTCGCAAGCGCAATTCGTCGTACGAAATCCGACTCACTGATCTTTTTCGGAAGAGTGGAGTTTTGCAGACCCGCACCCGGATCGACAATGGGCAGAGGCGCAAGTTGCGTTGGCATGTAACCACTGCGGGGGTGCTGGGGGCTGCCATTGATAAGAATATTTCCGGGCAGAACAGTGTTTCCGGGGTTGAGCTGCTTGACCGCCCAAGATCCAAGCGAAGGATGAGTTATGGTCGATGTCATGAAATAACTGGTGTGTGCAAGGTAGGTACCACGATCGTGAATACCTTGCGTAGAAGTCATCGATCGCACGAGTGAAATATGATGCATTTGTTTCGCCAAGTTGGGGAACCACTCCGAAATCTGAATACCATCCGCACTGGTCTTGATAGCTTTCACGCCCCCCATTTCGGGCTTACCTGGCTTTGGATCAAAGGTGTCGATGTGCGAGATACCACCGCGCATGTAGAGGAAGATCACACTCTTCGCCTTGCCGCCAACTTTATTTTCTGCGGCATGAGTAGTGCCAAATGAAGGCAGCAGGCTAACTCCAAAAACAGCTTTGGCAAAACTTTCTACAAAGGTGCGTCGATTGATGTCTGTGAGTATTGAGTTCATGTGTTAGCCCGTTTCTGTAAAGATTAAATCATGTGTTGGTAGCAATCATCTCACTAATAAAAAAGAAACTCAGGGGAATTCAAAAGAGCCCAGATAAGGTCTTGCTCTGGTGTCGGGCTAGCAGCCTTCATGACCGCTGTAATCTCAGCGAGCTCAGCATCCTTCGCAGAGCGAATGAGAATCGCCCGATAAATTAGCTGAATGGCTTGCTGCCCTTGCAACTTGCTCGCAGCGAGCTGTTTGCGCAGATACGAATCTTCCGCAAGTACACGCGTTGTTAAATCACCATTCATCAGTGCGAGCGAGTGAGTGGTATTGGGGTCACGATTAAAGGCATCAATCTCACGACGATCGGATTGCCCGAACTGTCGCAGGAAATGCCCAAGTGGTAATGGTAGGGGAGTTTCTGAGGCACGAATGAAATTTGTGGGAAGTGATTTCCAACGTGGGTCGGTCTCTGTTGTAATCGGTTCGCCCTCGGGCTCTGCTGCCATCGCCCGGTTCGCCTCTGCATGCGCAGCAGTCAATCTTTTCACTTCCTTTTCATCACCACGATTCTTGGCGGTTGCCAACGCTTTCTGCTGCTCCATCCGACGCAGACCGGCCTCGCGTTTCCTTGTATGCTCGGCTTGATCTATGCGAGCTTGCGCGATGATTTCATCCGCAGTCATCAGGGTTAGCTTACGCAGGTAGCTTGGATCAAGTGTACCACCTTCGCGAGAAATAAACTTGCGTTTATCAATATCCTTCACAAGTAGGGCAAGATAAGAATCCCAAATCTGCTCTGCTGACAGTCGCCTTAGTTGTGGTCCTAAAAGCGTGGAAGTCATCCCAGGTTCTGGATTCTCTCTTACCGCATCACTTTGATACAACCGTGTATTCAACAACATTGCAATGAAGGCACGCTCATCGAAGCGCAGCCGAATCATCGTCTGTGTAAGAAAATCCATTAACTCTGCGTGCTCGGGATTAGGCAACGCAGAAAAACTATCCACGGGCTCGATCAGCCCTACGCCCATGACTCGCTTCCAAAGGCGATTTGCAATATTCTTCGCAAAACGCGGATTGCGTGGCGAAGTCATCCAGTCTGCCAATGCCTTGCGCCTATCATCTCCACTGATAATAGCTTCGTCTGCAAAAAGTGTGCGAGGTTCCACCAACTTTCCACGGAGCGAAATATCGTAGGCATAGGTATCGGGAAACTTCAGTTGCATATTCGTGTCTACGGTCAATCGCTTCAAAGGAGCAATCGTTCCGCTAACGCTCTGCCCGAAAGCCTCATCTTTTGGCAAAGCAGCCATCTTCGCCTTGATCTCAGGATACTGCTTCACATTATCGGGCGAATACCCACCGGGGCTACCAAGATTACTCACCCCGTAGGTAAACGCAACCATCTGATAGAAATCCTTCTGCGTGATTGGCTCTAATGGATGATCATGGCATTGCGCGCACTCCATTCGGGTGCCTAAGAATACGCGAGTCATGTTCGACATATGATCAAGAGGCATACCAAGATCGCGCACATAAAAACCGACTGCGCCGTTTTCCCACAGATAACCTTTTGCAGTCACCAACTTTCGAACAAATTCATCAAAAGCCATGCCCGAGCGGATGGCATCCTTCACCCAAGTATCATAAAGCCTGGCGGGTTGACCTTGGGCGATCTTCGAATTGATACGCAAAAGATCAGCCTTCCAATTATACATGTGACTGACATAGCCTTCGGTCAAGAGCAGTTCATCGATCAACTTCGAGCGTTTGTTACCATCCCGACTTTCAAGGAAACGAGTGCTCTCTTCTAGGCTCGGTATACGCCCAATGACATCGAGATAAACCCGGCGTAGAAAAGTCTCATCACTCGCAGGCCCATTTAGCTTGGTGCCCTTTTCCACATGAAATTGATCGATCCGCTTCTGCACTTCCAAACTCAATTGCTTAACATCTTTGGGTGAAAGCACAACATCATCCGCAGGCAATGCAGCACCTCGATGATCAAACTTCACCCATGAGCCCATCTTCGCACCATCAGCGATCCATCGCCTTAACATCGATCGCTCTGCATCGTTTAAAGGCTGTGCCCCGCCCTTAATCGGAGGCATCACATCCTTATCGGTATGAGGCAGCGACACACGCTTCATTAACTCGCTTTCGTCTGGCTTGCCTGCAACGATCACATCGCCAACAAGGATTCCCTTTGCTGAATCAAGACGCAGGCCACTCTTTGGCTTCTCCTGCTTTTCGCTATGGCATCCAAAACAATGGTGATAAAAGATCGGCAGAATATCTTGCTCGAAGCGCGGCGAATCTGCGGCCCCAGCCTTTCCTACACAAGATAACATAGCAACGCATATGCCAAGGAATGCCGACAATGAAGGCTTCGAGTTCATGCAAAAATTATTCATTAATTGAGTTCCTGACTTAATGTTTAGCATGAAACCAGAAGACATCGTAATGGCTGGAAGTATGATTTGGAAATGAAAACCTTTTATTGAAATGCACCCAACCTCTTGCAGATCAACTAAAATAAAGCTTATTACTAAACGAGGATTTCTGAAATCACCATGCATTCGCCATCGATTTGAGTAAGGCGCTGTTGTAATCCCTGAAAATAGCACCCACACGATATTTTTACCTTGCAGAAATCCAAGCTTGAACTTGCAATCCATGCAATTCAATCAGATAATAGTAGAAGATTTGATTTTTGTTATTCATGCCAGTTTTATTTTTAGCACCTGCACCATCATTCCATAAGGGATTCTAATGTTAAAACCCCTCAATAGACGAACTTTTCTCCGCGCAGCAGGCATGACCATGGCTTTGCCCATGCTAGATGCAATGGAAGTAAAGCATGGCGCTGCAGAAAAAGCAAAAGCTATCCCCCGTAGAATGGTTGCAATCCAAACGAACATGGGTATCCTGCCCCAATTCTTCTTCCCAGAAAAAGCGGGCAAAGATTACGAACTATCACCCTACTTGCAAAGGCTTGGCGCCCATCGCAAAGAAATGTCCATCTTCTCTGGCGTAAGCCTTCCTGGAGTTACAGGCTCGCACGCTGCTGAAAAATGTTTCCTCACCGGAACCCCACATCCTGAACGAGGCGGCTTCCGAAACTGGATCTCACTCGACCAATTCGCTGCAGAGCAAATGGGTAACCAAACCCGCTACCCTTCCCTCGTACTGGCTATGAGCAACGAAGGTGCAACCCTAAGTTACACACGCAGTGGCGCCCCTATCCCCGCAGAGAGAAGCCCGAAGAAAGTTTTCCAAACTTTGTTCCTGCAAGGCAAGAAGGAAGAAGTTGCTGCCAACATTGAAGCTATCAAGCAAGGTCGCAGTATGCTCGACTTCGTGGGCGATCAGTCGAAAAGATTGAACCGCTCACTTTCGAAAACAGATCAGGCACGCATGGATCAGTATCTCTCTTCCGTACGAGAGCTTGAAAAAAGATTGCAAAGCTCGGAAGAATGGGAATACAAACCTAAACCCAAAGTTACCGCCCTGCCTCCAGAAGACATCGAAGATTCACGCGAGTTTGTCAAGAAAACTAAACTCATGTTTGATGTCATGAAGCTGGCTCTGGAAACCGATTCCTCCCGTATCATCTCGTTGTTTATCGATACCACCGTGATCCATAACATTACCCATCATGGCAACCGACCAGAAATGATTGCGGAACTGCGCTCTAAAGAAGAAGGACAGTTTGATGTACTTAATGGTTTCCTCAATGGCTTGAGCGAGACTAAGGAAGAAGGGCAGTCGCTGTTGCAACGCACCATGGTGCTTTATGGCACCTGCATGGGCAGCGCCAACTCGCATTCCAATGTCAACCTGCCCGTGTTGCTTGCGGGTGGTGGGTTCAAGCATGGCCAGCATCTTGCATTCGATACCAAGAATAATTATCCGCTGAGCAATCTTTATCTTTCCATGCTGCACAGATTGGGGATCGAAGCGAAAGACTTCTCCACATCGAAGGGCACCATGACCGGATTGGAGATGGTGTGATCAATCTCATGCGACTTATTCAAACCAAAACCCTTTGGGCTCTTGGTTTTTATCTTGTATTGGTGCACCATTCATTTGCTGCAGAACCAATAACGAATCCCTTCCTTGAGAAGCACTGCGTTGCCTGCCATGAGGGTGCGAATAAAAAAGGTGGCCTTGATCTTACCCTCCTGAAGATTGATCTGACTAATTCAGATAACTTCAGTTCGTGGGTGAAAATTCACGATCGCATTCAATCGGGTGAGATGCCCCCGAAAAATAAACCCCGACCCTCCGAAACCGACAAAGCTACTTACACAAAATCCTTGAAAGAATCGCTTCTAAAAACCGAGCAGGCAAAGCTTGCAGGCGATGGTCGGACTGGCATTCGCAGGCTTACCCGAACCGAATACGAGAATACAATCCGCGATCTTTTCGATATGCCTGGCATTGCACTGCAGGGCTTGCTGCCTGCAGATGGCTCAGCCCATGGTTTCGATAAAAACAGCGATGCCCTTGATATCTCGCATGTCAACCTTTCCAAATATGTTGAAGCTGCAAACCTTGCACTTGATCTTGCAATAGCCACCCGACCAAATCCCCCTATCGTGCAAAAGCGTCGCATCTCCCTTGCAAACTCAGGCGGTTTCGTTGCACATATCATCCTCAATGGCGATGGTGTACTGCTTAAAAACAAGAAACCTGATCCTGATTTCCCACCTGCTGCAGAGCAGAACCATCTGGATGAAGGCGCACACGAACGCATGGGGTCTTTTCGTAATGGTTCCAGCGTCGGGCTTTTCCGCCATGAAGATGAATCTGTAAGCCCGTACTTTATCGAACATGTAACCATTTATCCCGGGCTGTATCGTGTTCGCACCTCCTTATGGAGTTTCCAATGGGATAAGGGCCAGGTGCTTCCTTCTCGGGGAACAGAAGCTGCACGGTTATCGGTTGTGCAACTTACAGGCGATGGTCGTGGTGGCCAGCATCCCAGCTATGTATTGGGTTATTACAACGCCCCTTCCCTTGAATCCAAAGAACACGAATTAACCACTTGGCTAAATCACAACGAGATCATTGGATTCAACACGGCCTCACTAGCACCCGTTGCAAATTACTCAAGAAAAGGCAGGGCGATGGCGTTCACCGGCCCGGGGATAGCTTGCGATTGGCTTGATATCGAAGGGCCGTTGCACAGCGTATGGCCTCCGAAAAGCCATCAGACACTATTCGGCGATCTTCCCCTCACGGAGTTCAAGCAAGCGGAGCAAAAAGATGTAAGGCCGCCTCAGCGAAAGGCAATCAGACAGTTAGGCGCAGGGAAAAACCGGCCTGATCTTGTTACCGGGCTCTGGACGGTGCAAAGTGAAAACCCCTTGAAAGATGCTGATCGCCTTTTGGCTTCGTTTCTTCCCAAAGCTTTCCGCAGGCCAGTTTCAGATGATGTTCGCAAAGAATATGTCGCTCGGGTAGAAGAGCGTTTAAAAGCGGGCGATTGTTTTGAAACTGCAATGCGTTGGGCTTACCGGGCAGCGTTGTGCTCCCCTGATTTCCTCTACCATTTCGAACCAGAAAACAAGCTTGATGACTATGCTCTTGCGAGCCGTTTGTCGTACTTTTTCTGGAACTCGATGCCCGATGCGCAACTCATAGAGTTTGCCTCCAAAGGAAAGTTAAAAACCAAAGAAGCATTGCGTGTGGAAGTTGATCGGCTATTAAAAGACTCTCGCTCGCAGCGTTTTATCGAAGACTTTTTAGGCCAATGGTTAAAGCTTAGGCAGATTGCTGCCAACGATCCTGACCGAGGGTTGTATCCAGAAGCGAACCCTTATTTGCAGGATTCCATGGTTGCAGAAACCCGGGCCTACTTCCGCGAACTCATCGAAAAAAATCTGGATGCATCACACCTCGTGAAATCTGACTTTGTCATGATCAACGAAAAGCTTGCAAAACATTATGGCATCAGTGGTGTGACGGGCGCTGAGATTAGAAAAGTTCCCTTACCAAAAGATTGCCCCCGCGGAGGATTTCTGACCCAAGCCGCAATCTTGAAAGTAACCGCCAACGGCACAACCACATCGCCTGTGCCACGCGGGGCTTTTGTTCTCGAACGCATTCTTGGAGAACGGCCTGATCCGCCCCCTCCAAATACTCCTGCAGTCGAACCAGATGTTCAAGGAGCAACCACCATACGCGAACAGCTTGCAAAACATCGTGCGGATTCTTCGTGCGCTTCATGCCATGCCAAGTTTGATCCTCCTGGTTTTGCACTCGAATCATTTGATGTTATTGGTGGATTCCGAACCCGTTACCGCTCCATAGGCGAAGGCGATAAACCAGAACGAGGCCCGATTGATCCGTTCATCAATATCAAGTTCAAACTAGGGCAAGCAGTTGATCCTTCGGGTGTAATGCTGGACGATAAGCAGTTTAAAGACATACAAGAGTTGCAAATGATTCTTGCTGCAAATCCCGAGCGATTGTTAAAAAATCTGTTGGAGCAATTTGCAGTGTATAGCACAGGCAGACCCATTGCTTTTAGCGATCGGGATCAAATTGCAAACCTAGTTGAAGCCACCATGAAAAACAAAGCGGGCGTTCGAACCCTGCTGCAAGAATTTGTACAAAGCGAAATGTTTCAGACCCGCTAATAATTTTATCTAGGCCTATAATCATGACTATTTCAAATGCATTCATTAAGACCGCTATGGCAATGGGTTTCTTACTCGTAGCACTGAATGTTCATGCGGACGAAACAAAAACCAAGGTGCGCCTGTTCGGAGTTTTCTCTCCCGACCGAGAAAAAGACCTCCGGAAAATTAC
>CAMDHK010000122.1 GCA_945897965.1 Candidatus Kuenenia stuttgartensis
GAAATTTCTACAGCAGCTTTTAATAGCCCACCAGGATTATTTCGAAGGTCCAAAATCAATCCCTTTGCACCCTCTTTTTGAAGATTTACGATAACATCTTTAACCTCTGCGGATGCAGTTTCACTAAACGAACTAATTCTCAAATAGCCAATTTTCGAAGCCTGATCGAGGAAATAATCCCACTCTTTGTTTTCCTTACGCTTATCACCCAAAACACTTTGCACTTTAATGATGGCCCTTCGAATCCCAATTTCTACAGGCTCTTTACCACCATCATGAACCACTGTAAGGGTAATTAAGGAATCTGGATCACCTTGAATCAAATCAACTGCTTCATCGATACGCATATTATCCGTATTTTTACCATCGATTTTCACGATAGTGTCGCCCGCTAAAACACCCGCTTCATATGCAGGGGTTCCAACCATTGGGCTTATCACCGTTAACAAACCACGATTGGATCGATCATAGCCCACCTGAATACCAATGCCTCCAAACTTACCCTTGTTATTGCGGCTAAATTGTTTGAAATCGCGATTATTAATATACGAAGAATGGGGGTCGAGTCGCTCAAGCCCACCATTGATCATGTCTTCAACTAATTTGCGTTCGCGCTGAGGGGAAATCTCGGTGACGTACCTGCCACGGACTTCGTGTAGAACATCAACTACAAGCCTAACGAGTTCGTAGTCACGGTCGTTTTCGCGGGAAGGAGCATTGGCAACAATAACTAGGCCAAGCAAAGAAACAGAAATAATACCGAGTAACCAACCCAAATTGCGCCTTGACATAACTTTTCACTCCTTGAAAGCCCGTAAAAGTTTACAGGGCCATTGCAATCCTCTAATCCAAGTTATTGTAATACAAATCATAATAATAAAGGGAGTGGAGAATTGCGTAAATTTTAAAAGGAGAAGAAGAAAAGCAAGTAGTCAAAAACAAACCAACTGAGCCTCTAGGAATAATCCGTACATTTTCTCGATATCCCCCTAATTTTATTGACACACTTAGCCAATTGCCCTATCTTACTTTATTAGTAAAGGTTGCCTGAGTTTAACCTTTCAAATGTACACTTATTTTATTGAGGAGTTTTCTATGTACAGTGTAGTTCTTGCCGCGATGATGAGTACTTCGACCGCTGCCCCTGATTGCTGGTGGAAATGCTGCTATCCCCCACCACGAGTTTATACTTGCTGTGGTGGTTGCTACGGTGGTTACATCGCTTACCGACCAGTAGTTTACGCACCCTACGCTAGCTGCTATGGTTGCTTTGGCTACCCAGTTGTTGCATATTCATGCGGCGGCTGCTATGGTTCTGCTGCGGTAGCAATGCCAATGTATGCACCAAGTGCACCTGCAAAATCCCAAGAACCACAACAAGCAAAACCTCTGCCAGCCCCTAAACAAGGCGCAATCGATTCCAATAAGGCTACGGTTGTTTTCAAAGCTCCTTTGGATGTAAAAATTTCCATCGAAGGAAATGTAATCAAACGAACCAACATTGAAGAAGCATTTGCCACCCCAGTTCTGGAAAATGGCAAAACCTACAGTTACAATGTTCAGGCTACAAAAGAAGAAGATGGTAAGAATGTGTCCTTCTCCAAGAAGGTATCAATTAAGCCAGGTACTTCTGTAGTAGTTGAGTTTGAAGAATTCAACGCAACGCAAACTGTTGCTCGATAATAATCGGTTGCCAACTAATCAGGTGGGTTCCTTAAATGGAATCCACCTTTTTTATTGTGCTAATTTCCACTCATTTGAATCATTGCTTGGGGCTAAAACAATCCCCTCTTCGCTAAGTTTAATCAAACCTGCAAGTATTTGCTTTTGAGCCAACTTCATCAAAGGATCAGGCAACCCGCGGTACACTTCATTAGCTAAAGCCTCTACGGAATTGCAATTATTCCCCAAGGCTGCAATCAAAGCAGTTTCTCTTTTTTCCCTATGAAAAACCGCTGTTAACAAAACGCTTTTACCATTGGCGCTGGGGCAACCATGAAAAGGCATTAGCAATGCGGGGTTAAAATCCGCCATCCGATTCATGGAATGAATATAAGTTGCAAGATGGCCATCAGGGGGCGATACAAGAATTGTGGTAGAGGTGGAAACCAAGTCTCCAGCAAACAAGGTTTTGGTTTTGGCTTCAAAAAAGACAAGATGCCCCGGTGCATGTCCAGGGGTATGGTAAGCCGTCAGCACAAGGTTAGAACCTGTAAAAGGATTAAATCCCAAAGGGATTTGGTCACAATCATCGAGATTCTGGTTTATTTGAATTTTGTTTAAAAGTTTTTCAGCAGTTGCAAGATGAGCCAACACAGGTACATCCCAAAGGTCTGCAAAATGGTTTGCAGAGTTGGTGTGATCTGGATGATGATGGGTGAGCAAGATACCATTAAATGAATCACCATCATTCACTCGAGATTGGATGGCATTTTGGATGGCCAATACGCCACTCTCATCGAGTGCCCCAGGGTCGATCAGATAAAACTTGGAAAGGCCGACAAGAAAAACATTCCCTATTTGGGGAACGGAAGGCCCAGGGCAGGCGACCGAAACGACTTGAATCCAAGATGCAAAACGAACTCTTTCTAAAACAAATTCATCCTGCGAAACTAAACCTGCCCCTGAAGACAACCTCCAATCCGAGGTTGGTGTTTTATTCAATTTTTCCAGCAGTAATAAGACCGGAGGGGAAATCAGGATTTCGTCGGAGTACCATTTTTTTAAATGCTCTGCGGGAGTTCCCCAGACACCGTTTTCGAGTTCATTCTTAAAGACTTCGGGAGTCTGACCAGAGGGAATTTTTGCGAGGAAAAATCTGGTTTCAAAGCGCATAGGAGAAAAAAGCGGCGTGGTAAAATAACCGATAGGATAAAGGTCGGAAGCGGATAAAACCCATTTGTTATCGCGAAGGATTGTGGCAAAATCGCTTCTTTTTTCTAGGAGATCACATCTTATTTGCGCTAATTGAGGGCTCGACTTGATTGAATTGTTTAAACTATCGCGGCATAAAAGCACGCCTGATTCCTCGAATAACTCGCGCACAGCAGCTACCAATGCAACATCCCAAGGCTTTTGAGACTGCGCTATATCAGCATCAGGGGGATCGACTTTGCCCCCAGGAAATGCGTGGAATCCTCCAAGAAACTTCAAAGCTTTAGCACGCTGAACCAGAAAAATGCTACCAGGAGAATAACGATCTTCGAGAATTATCGAGGCAGCGGGCAAAGGATTTGACAAAACCTTCCTCCATGTTCATGAAGTGATATTTTAAAACATGGAGATTAATGAAAACTTACTCTTTAGCTTTTACAGTGGCATTTATAGCTTTTTTAACGGCTTCAAGCAACTCATCCATCGAAAAGGGTTTGCGCAGGTAATCAACCACGCCAAGGTACTCTGCATAGGCCTTGTGCCTTTGGCCTTCGTTTGCGGTCATCATGATAAAGGGCGGAACATCTTCTTTGCCCCTAAAATGCTCAAGAACGGGATACCCACCCATTTTAGGCATCATCATGTCAATAATGACCAAATCCGGCCGCTGATTGTAAATCAATTGCCTTCCCTGCACGCCGTCTCTCGCCTGAAGAACTTTGTAGCCGTTCTTTTCAAGAATTAGCCTAAGCCCATCACTTAATTCGTAATCATCATCGACTAGCAGGATGGTCTTGGAGTCAACCATTTTAATCATTCCTCACTTATTAACAAACAATCAGGCAGGAGACTAACAGATTAACAATCTTCATGCTACGACACAATACTTTAAATTAATATGCATAAAAAGCAATCAATAGGGGGAACTATTGTTGCACTTGAAGAATAATCGATTAGCATTGAAAGATTAGGTAGGATGACCAAGAAAACAAGGATGTTAGGTGATGCGATTTACCACGCTGGCAAGTGGAAGCAAGGGCAATTGCTCTATCATTGATGATGGGCAAAGCTCGTATTTAATCGATGGCGGCATCAGCCCGCGAATGCTTGAAACCCATTTAAAAATTTCAGGTTTCACCCCCCAAAGGCTTCGGGGCCTAGTTCTAACCCATACGCATTGTGACCATTGGAACCCAAGATTACTAGCTTATTGTGCTGAAAAGAAAATCCCGTGGTATCTTCATAAAACCCATGCCCGAACGATTTACGACCAACTCCCGGAATTTAAAGCCTTTTGGGCATCGGGATTGGCGCGTTTCTATCTTCCCAACACTCCTTTTGAAACTGCACCGGGTTGGAATTGGTTTCCTGTAAACATATCCCATGATTCTTCAGAAACTTTTGGCTTTCGACTCGATATAAAAAACGCACAAGTGCCATGCGTTTCGATTGGTTATCTTGCAGACTTGGGAATCTGGGACAAAGCACTTGTAAAACAATTTACGGATTTAGATTTACTCGCATTAGAATTCAATCACGACGAAGATCTGCAAAAAAACAGCAAAAGGCCACAATTCTTGATTGAACGAATCATGGGTAATGAAGGCCATCTTTCCAACTATCAAGCCGTTTGCTTCTTGGATTATTTGAAAAGCCTAGGGGTAAGCAAGCTGCCCAAACATCTGGTACAAGTTCATTTAAGTGAACAATGCAATTCGCCTGAACATGCTCAAGCAGCCTTAAAGTTATTTCTTAAAGACAGCACGATAAACATGAGGCTTCAAACAGCACAATCTAAAAAAACGACTAGCCCGATTAATCTTCTCGAAAGAAACCTGTTTGCATTTGCAGAGCATCTAACAGAAAATTATTAGTACAATAGTTTGTCTCAACAACCTTAGATAATATTGGAAAGTCCCCATGACACCGGAACAATTGCTAGCCAAGCTTTACGAATTAAGAAAAGATTTCCAGGACGAGGATGAACCAACAGATCCTAATTATATGGCTCTGCATCATGCGTTTTTGTTTATATCGTACAACATGGACGGATTTAAGAAGTATTGTAAAGAAGCATTCAAGAGCAAAGATTCCCCTACCCCCCCAACAACCTGAACTACCAAACTATCAAAAAAAACATGCTAATTATGTGCCAAACTGATGTAGACAAGTAGGCAATAAAAAACGATAGGCCCTTCAAGTGATTGAAAAGCCAACCAGCCGCGGGGGCGTGCTGACTGGATTTAAATCGATCTTTCGTGGGGGACTAAATGAATATTCGAAAAATAGCGTTTGCAGGCATTTTTGCCATCTCGATCACAAATCTTGCTACCGGGGATACCGGAAGCGCACCTACTACAGCTCCAAAATCCAAAACCTGGTGGGGTATGGGTGGAACTGCTAAAAAAGAAAAAGAAATTGTTCCAGAAACAGAAACCAACGACAAAGAAACCATCTCGAAAACGGTGGCTATCGAACAAAACCGCAAAGTTCTAAACCGCGAAGAGAAAGCGTATTTCAGAAGGCTGGAAGCTTGCGATCGTCTGATGCAAGTAGCGATCACTAAAAACGACAGCCCAATGCAAGAAAAAATCATCACTCTGCAGGAAAAAATCCAAGCAGTTTACAATCGGAAAACTTCAAATTTGCAATTACCTACGCAAATGCCCACAGGGGGCGGCTTAGCGGAGTTAGATTCCAATCTTGATAAAGATGTGGAAAAATTGCTCACGCCTTCCTCAACCAAATCCAACAAAAATCAATCTGCCCAGAGAAAGGATAATTAGTCATGAAGAACCTAACCACAGCCTTACTGCTGGGAGTTTTTGCAACAACGGGTTGCGTAACATTACCAGAAATCGACAAAAAAGCCGAAATCAACAACAGCCAAGAAAAAACGCGGGGATTGTCTAACGACAAGATTCCAGTGATGGCAGACCAAATCAATACTGATAACGCAACCAAGATGCTAGCAAATCTTGAAGAAGAAGTTAGCAAGGCTTATCAGGAACCGGTGGAATTGTCGCCAGATAATAACTAATAAAGCCCGGGATTCCGGGCCTTATTATAAAAATGACTATTAGGGACTATGACAAGCTATTTTCCCTAAACGCTTCCAAACGCTGACTGCGTGCTGGTTGGCGAAGTTTAACGATGGCCCTTGCTTCTATCTGCCTAATTCTTTCACGAGTGATGCCGTAAGTATTTGCGACATCCTCTAAAGTTCTTGGATGCCCGTCCAATAATCCAAATCTCAATTCTAAAACTTCTCTTTCCCTAGGGCTAAGAGATTTTAGAACTTCCTGAACACGATCTTTTAAAAGATGTTGATCCACAGCAACGCCCGGACTACAGGTATTGCGATCATCAAGAAAATCTTCCAGTGCCCTTTCGCCATCGCCCCCCATGGGTTCGTGAATACTCAGCGGGTTTTTTGCAACAATACGTAACAATTGTGTTTCTTCTGCACTTACCCCGACTATTTTTGCGATTTCCTCTGCTGTAGGCTCTTTACCCGTCAAACTGGACAGTTCATTTCGAACCCGTTCAACTGCAGCAAGCATACCCACTTGATGGCAGGGAACACGGATCGTGCGAGCGTGATCTGCCAAGGCTCGGGTAATTCCCTGCCTGATCCACCAGGTGGCGTAAGTACCAAACTTATAGCCCAATCGGTGTTCAAACTTATCAACTGCACGCATCAAGCCCCGATTTCCTTCCTGAATAAGATCAGAAAAAGCAAGGCCCCTAGTGCGATAACGCTTTGCAATCGAAACGACAAGCCTTAGATTTCCCTCTGCAAGATCTCGTCTGGCGTTGCGATAATGCTCTCTTCGGGAGATTAAAACCTGATTGAAAGCAAAGAAATCATCTGCGTTGGAAAACGAAGAAAAACTAAGATCCCGTAGTTCTTTGACAAGTCGGGTATGCTTTTCCCGGTACTCCCGGGAGCGCAAACTACCTCGCATTTCAAAGGTAATCTCTTTCATTCGGTTCGATCGGTTTAGAAGGTCATCAACCCAAACATCGATAAGATCAATGCGCGGGGCGAGTTCCTCCGCAAGCTTGATAGCCTTCCGAGTTTTTAACCAAATCTCTTTACCCAGACGCTTTTTTACAGCCAGAGATGTGGTGCGAAACATCGCTTGAAAATCACTCTTGGCCGCATTTACAATTCGCTTTAAGGTGCGTAGATGAAAAGGCATTCGGGCCAGAATTTTTTCCCGCGTGATTCCCATGGTGCCCACAACATCCACATGGGGATCGATTGGAAGTTCTCCCGCCTGAATCTTTTCAAACATCTCAACAACACGAGTTAGATTCAAGAGGTTAGACAAGGCCGCTTTACGAAATCGAGAGCGATGGCGCTCTAAGCTGACTGCTAATTTTAGCTCTTCATTTCGATTTAACAGTGGAATGGAACCCATCTGCCTAAGGTATAAACCTAAAGAATCATCAGCACCTTGGCTGGCAATAGGCTTAGCCACTGCAACCGCAGCATTTTCTTCGCCAACCTCTGCTTCAATTTCTGAATAAATCTCTTCTGCAACAGCAGGGGAAAACCCCTCTTCAGCTTGGTAAGAGAGCGAAGGTAAAGTTTTAGCGGTTTTTTTAAGTGGTGAAAGATTGACACTCTTTTTTTGATTGGTTAGCACTTTTTTAATGTTTTTTTTCATAGTTCAAACCATCCTTAGTGAGGAACTCTTAAGCCTGAAAAATTATATACGCTTGAACACCAACTTGTTTCAAAAGAGATATTTTTGCCTAAAAATACTTCTATACAAAAATTTCAATTAACAATTACTGTTCAAAATCGTAGAATCAGTCATGCAAAAAAATTATCTTGATAGCTTTCAGAACACTTTCATTATTAGGCTTAAGTCAATTACTTTTGCCTGCTTTGACCAAATTTCTTTTAAAATTCTCAAAAAGATGGGATTATTTGTACCATTTGCCCTGCTTGTAGTTGCAAGCATTACCTTGGGGCAGGAAAAAGTACCCTCAGAACCCGAACTTACATCTGCAGATAAATCACACTGGGCGTTCCAATCCCCTAAAAACAGCCCCCCTCCAACCGTAAAAAATTCCACTTGGGCCAATAACCCCATCGACCTTTTCATTCTGGAAAAGCTCGAAGCAAAAAAACTCGCACCCTCTCAACCCGCAAGCAAAGAACACCTTATACGAAGAGCGACTCTTGACCTGATTGGGTTGCCGCCCACAATTAGTGAAATAAACGCCTTCCAAAATGACCAAAACCCCAACGCTTACGAATCCTTGATTGATAGGCTTTTAAACTCGCCACACTATGGCGAACGCTGGAGTTTATTTTGGCTTGATCTTGCACGATACGCTGAATCGAATGGGTACGAAGCTGATGGGGAACGCTCCCAGTTCTGGCGCTACCGCGATTATGTGCTAAATGCTTTTAACTCGGACAAACCATACTACGAATTCATACTGGAACAACTAGGCGGCGATATTCTTGCCAAGAGCATGATCAAACCAAACGAGGAAATTCCCCAGGCAATCCTTCGCAATCCGAAAATTGCTGAGCTATTCAACGCAGCGGGTTTTAATCGTTGTGGCCCTACCCACATGGTTGGGGGAAACACGGATCAAGAAATTCTGAGGCAGGAAAATTTGACAGAAATGACCACTGCTGTTGGTAGTGTTTTCATGGGCCTTACAATTGGGTGCGCCCGTTGCCATGATCACAAATTTGATCCACTCTCCCAAGTTGATTATTACCGAATGCAGGCATTCTTCGGCAGCACTTATTTCAAAGAAATCGACATGGTAAGTGCGGCACAAAAAAAGGCTCGTGAAGATGAGGCCTTTAGATATAAGCAACAATTAACGCCGCTTAAAGCTTCTGTAGATGCCATCGACAAACCAGTTCGCGAGAAACTCACCAAGGCAAAAATCGAAAGCCTTGATAAGGAAACAAAAATTGCCTTGGCAACCGATGTCAAACAACGATCCCCTCAACAGCACAAATTGGTTTCCATGGCAAACCCTTTAGTAAAGGTGACTTGGGATGAGGTGCTTGAAGCTCTCACTCCTAAAGCAAAGGAAGAACGAGATAAAATCAAAACCCGTATACATGACATCGAAGCACGAAAGCCCCAACCTTCACCACAATCATTTACGCTCGCAGACAACGGCGCTGGGGGAACAAACTTTTTAAAACGAGGTAATCCAAAAAGCAAAGGGGCTAGGATTGAACCGGGTTTTCCCAGATTGCTGGCCCCCGAAGGATTACAAGCAGGCAAAGGCAAAGTCCCAGATAGGCTAGATCTTGCGCAATGGCTCATCCGATCTGAAAATCCACTTACTGCTAAGGTGATGGTAAACCGAATCTGGCAACAGCATTTCGGTACAGGGCTTGTTGCATCTCCAAGCGATTATGGCATCAAGGGGGTACCCCCAACCCATCCGGAATTACTCGATTGGCTGGCTTTGGAATTCGTTAATTCTGGCTGGTCGATCAAACACATACATAGGCAGATTGTTTTATCGTCTACCTACCGGCAAACATCTAAAAATGAAAACCTGGCAGGATTGAAGGCTGATCCCGATAACAAGTATTTATGGCGAATGAATCGTAAGAGGATGGATGCAGAGATTCTGCGTGATTCCATGATATTTTCTGGGGGGCAGATGAATCAGAAATTTCATGGCCCAATGATCAAAATCCCGCTGGAACCAGAGGTATACGATCTTATATTTACCGAAGGTGAGCCCGATGGATTATGGCTTGCCAACCCTGATCCACATGAACATTTTCGCAGAAGCGTTTATTTGTTTAATAAACGCAATGTCAGATTGCCCTTGCTTGAGGTGTTTGACCAACCCGACACCCTGGTTACCTGCCCGATTAGAAATTCTTCCACCCACGCCCCCCAAGCCCTGACCATGCTAAACGGGCCTCTTTCTCAAGAACTTTGCCTTGCTTTGGCTGCCAATATTATTGATGCTGCAGGTACCAAACAAGAAGACTGGACCACTCTTCTTTGGCAACGGGTTTTAGGGAGAATCCCCACCCCGATTGAACAGGAAAATGCGATGACTTTCCTCAAAGAGCAGTCACAGAGAATTGAAGCATCGATTTCAGACAACATAACTCTGCGCGTACCTAAAACTTCTAAAAAGCAAAAGATAGCCCCTATTCATGCTGCAGCTTTTTCAGATTTGTGTCTCGCTTTATTTAACACCAATGAATTTGTATACAGGCCTTAATCTTATATGAGTGACAATAAAATCTTCGATGTGTTGGGCATGGGTTGTGTTGCGGTTGATGAAATTTTACGCATTCCAAAATGGCCCGAACAAGACACTAAAGTACGGCTAACGCATTACGACAAGCAATGTGGCGGCTTGACAGGAAACGCATTGGTTGCAGCATCCCGCTTTGGCGCCAACTGTGCATTCGCTGGACATCTGGGGCTTGATTCTAATTCTGATTTTGTCAAAAGCTCCTTCCTCAAAGAAAACATCAATCTGGATCATGTGCCTTGGAAAACCGATTCCATGCCCATCCACTCGTTTATCATTGTTGATGAGTCTAATGATACGAGAACCATACTATTTCATTTGAATGGTTCGACGGGCGCACCAGCAGAATCACCCCCTGAAGAAGTCATCCTTTCCAGCAAAGTTTTGTTTGTTGATCATTACGGTATCGAGGGGATGATTCGAAGTGCGAAAATTGCAAGACGAGCTGGAATTCCCGTTGTAGCAGACCTCGAAAGAAATGAATGGCAAGGGTTCGACGAACTACTTTCCCTAGTCGATCATCTAATCATCTCGATAAAATTTGCCCGCAAAATATCGGGTTGTAGTTCACCCGGTGCAATTGCTCATAAGCTTTTTACACCTGGAAAAAAAGTCGTGGTGGTTACAGGTGGGGAAGAAGGATGCTGGTATGTTGAAGAAAATCGAATTCTAAAACACTTCCCTGCCTTTAAAGTGAAAGCAATCGACACCACGGGTTGTGGTGATGTTTTTCACGGGGTGTACAGCGCTTGCCTTGCTGCAGACTTACCAATTCATGAAAGAATAAAGTTTGCATCAGGTGCTGCAGCGATGAAATCTTTGCATCCGGGAGCACAAAAAGGAGCACCCACCAAAGATCAAGTTATGGAGTTTCTGCAAACCCGTTAAAAGCTTTTGCTAAGCGTTACGAAGCCTTGGTTTCAGAATCTTTACCGCCCAGCGAACCCTCATCTTCCAACTGAGGCTCTACCCGTTTGGCCTTCGAAAAATCAACACTTCCATAATATAAATCAACTTCGAGCCGGGGTTCGGTACTTAGCTCTATTGGAATTACAACGGTAAAGGTACTACCTTTGCCCAATTCACTTTGAAGTGAAACTTCTCCCCCAAGCAGCTTGGTAAGTTCTCTAACGATAGACAAACCAAGGCCGGTGCCATCATGTTCGCGGGTGAGAGTATTCCCAGCCTGTCTAAATTTTTCAAAAACGAGTTCCTGCTCTTCGGGGGCAATACCAACACCCGTATCCGAAACAGTCATGATGTGATTTTTGCCTTCCTGCTCAACTTTCAAAACAACCTTACCACCTTCAGGGGTAAATTTCACCGCATTCGAAAGTAAGTTGGCAAGAATTTGCCTGAGTTTAACTCGATCTTGCCTAAGGTTTTTAATATCCTCAGGAATGACCGATTGAAGATCGATGTTTTTCTTTTCAGCGAGGGGCCTGGTCATCGTTAAAAGGCCTTCGCTAACATCATCGAATCTAAATTCAGTAATTGAAACTTCCATCTTGCCCGCTTCAATTTTTGCAAGATCGAGAATTTCATTAATCAAGCTGAGAAGTTGTTCCCCAGAACTACGAATGTTTCCTGCCCAGCGAATATGTTTCTCTGTAAAGTTCTGGGTGTTGATCAACAGGTCGCTGAAACCAAGAATCGAGTTTAAGGGGGTTCGGAGTTCGTGCGACATCTTTGCCAAAAAGTCACTTTTCAGCTTATTTGATTCAAATAATGCCAGGTTTGCATGGGCCAGCTCATCCACTTTTCGATCTAGATTTGTGTTCACCTTTTTCAATCGATCCTGCATGCTTACAAGGTTTCTTAGCATTCGATTAAACGCATGGCT
>CAMDHK010000123.1 GCA_945897965.1 Candidatus Kuenenia stuttgartensis
AGGGCCATTTTTGCAGCGATGCGTTCTCTTTCATTTTTCGCACCAATGCCTGCAAGTAAGTCTCCGGATTTAGGTTCATTGGCCTTGGCTAAAAGCGCTTTAAGATCTGCGAAGTTATATTGTTCGCCACGAATTACATGAGAATAAGCCATCGATGAAATCCAAGTCTGATTTTAATTAAGTACAAGGCTAAATTGTAATGAGATAAGTGGCTTAAAGCGAAGACCTTTATGAATGGAATTGTTTTATGCCATTTAAAGCGAAGGGGATCTTTGGGGGGAATGACTAAAGGTGAACCATGGGCTATCCCGATTAAGGGTAAGTATTTAAGCTTGAAAAGGATCGTGTTTTAAAAGTTTGATCTTGTTGTAACAGCTATAAGGCTATGTTTTGGAATAGGTTGTGGCGAATGATGTTCAAAGCTATATTTTGGAAAAAATAATCGTTTAGCGGGCCAATTTTGTGCAAGAGGGGTTTAAGATGGTAGTTAATCGTAAATCATGCTTGGTATTTTGCCGAATTGCAATGGGATGAATGATGTTAAACCTGCCTAAAATAATTCCCTCGAAATTGATGATCGTGGCATTGGGATTTGCAATTATTGAAATTGCAACTGCCGCTGTTCCGGAAGTTAAAAAAGTATCGCCTGGCAAAAATAAAAAAGGGCTTGATAAAAATGTTGTATTGTCTGCAGACCCGGATGCTTCCAAGGTTGAATATTTTGAAAAGAATGTCAGGCCGATTTTGGTGAATCATTGTTATGCCTGCCATAGTGCGGATACCAAACCTTCAGGTGATTTGCGGGTGGACGATCGCAAGGGCCTTATTGTTGGTGGGAAGAATGGGCCAGCAATCGTTGCGGGGAAACCTGATCAGGGTTTATTGCTTAAAAGGGTCTCGAGTGGTGCGAATAAGCAGATGCCTTTGCAGGGTGAAAAATTAAACGATACGCAAATCAACATCTTGAAGAAATGGATCGAAGATGGGGCGGTATGGCCTGCGGTCAAGTTGCCTTTTGCATTGGGACAAAGCAGGCCCACCTATGAAAAATTAAAGAAAGAACATTGGGCTTGGCAACCGATAGCAAACCCCAAGGTTCCAGAAGTAAAAGATGCCTCATGGTCTAAGTCGAGCGTGGACAGGTTTGTATTTTCGAAGATGGATGCAGCGGGGTTGCAACCTGTTGCTGATGCTGATCGGGTTAGCTTGATAAGAAGATTGACTTTTGATTTGACCGGTTTGCCACCCACGCCTGCCGATGTCCAAAGCTTTGTCAATGATACCAACCCCAATGCGTTGGAAAATCTGGTGGATCGGCTTCTTGCAGCAAAGGCCTTTGGCGAAAGTTGGGGCAGGCACTGGCTTGATATTGCAAGGTATGGTGAATCCACAGGCCCAAGCAGAAATATTCCATACCCCCATGCTTGGAGATACCGCGATTATGTCATCGATAGTTTCAATGCGGATCTGCCCTTTAATCAATTCATCAAAGAGCAGGTTGCTGGCGATCTTCTTTCCCCTAAAAATGATGAGGATTCAAACCGCCTGAAGATTGCAACGGGTTTTCTTGCCTTGGGTGTCAAGGATGTAAACCAGCGCTTCAAAACACGATTCATCATGGATAATGTGGATGAGCAGATTGATGTGGTTACTCGTTCCGTGCTTGGTCTGACTGTAAGTTGTGCTCGATGCCATGATCATAAGTTTGATCCTATTCCACAAACCGATTACTACTCATTGGCGGGGATATTCACCAGCACCGATAATGCCTCCGGGTTGCGAAATCTGATGGGCGGGGGCGGACTGGCTTATTATGTTCCTGATAATTTGGTCAAGCTTAAGGGCGCCGTTTCGCAGGTGCCCGACGAAAAGCGTATCAAGCTTCAGGCAGAAATTGAAGATGCTAAGAAGGCGTGGGAGCAAATCAAAGGCACTCCCAAGGGATTGAAACCTGATGCCAATGGCGAACCAGAACAGAAAAAATTCCGGGTAACGTTGGAAAAACTACAATCAGATTTATCCTCACTGATGGATTCCGCCCAAGAGTCACAGTCTGCGCATGGCGTGCGGGATTCTAATGTGATTGCGGATACCGAGCTTCGCATCCGTGGTGAAGCAGAGAAACTTGGCCCAGTTTGGCCCCGTGGGTATCTTACTGCTTTTCATGTACCTGATGCCAAGCCTGTCAACAAGCAGCAAAGTGGCAGGCTGGAACTTGCACAATGGTTGATCAGCGAACAAAATCCCCTTGCATCGAGGGTGATTGTGAACCGGGTTTGGGCTCATCTTTTTGGCAGGGGCATTGTTTCCACGGTTGACAACTTTGGCGTTTCGGGTGACAAACCCTCGAACCCGGAACTCCTCGATTATTTATCCCGCCAATTCATGCAAGATGGGTGGAGCATCAAAAAGCTTGTCCGCACCCTTGTGCTTACCAAGGCTTATCAATTATCCTCCCAATCAACCGATAAACATCATCAGATTGACCCTGCAAATTCCCTAGTTTGGCATCATTCGCCTCGCAGTTTAACTGCGGAAGAGTTTCGCGATGCAATGCTTGCTACAGGTGGGCAGCTTAATGCAAATAGGATTTCAGGTTCACCTACAAACAATTTTAAAATGAAAGAGATTCGCGACAATGGTGGCGAAGCGAAACAGATTCACGATTCAGCAGCGAAGAGTTCTTATCGAAGTATTTACCTGCCACTATTGCGCGGCCTTACTCCGAAAGATCTTGAAGCATTCGACCCCGTGGATCAAACCTTGGTGACGGGTAACCGAGATTCCACTACGGTGCCAGGCCAGGCTTTGTTTGTACTTAATTCTTCATTTGTACGAAGGCAATCTTTGGTGCTTGCAGAAAAGCTTTTGCAGAACTCAAATAGTTCTGATGATGAAAAAATTAAGCAGGCGTATCAACTTATGCTTGGTCGTATTCCGAATGAAAAAGAATTGGAGAGGGGTAACACCTTTTTGGCGGATTATGAATCTGCTGCAAGAGAGTTGAAGTACCCACCAAAACCAAATATGAAGAAGCCTGTTCAAGCCAAGCAGAATGCTAAGAAAAAAAACGCCCCTCCTGCGAACCCCGATCAGATCGAACAAGAGGGCGAATTATCAAACGATGAAGAAGTCTTGCCAAAAGATGGTAAAACTGCAGCTTGGCTCGCTTTGGTGCAGGCTTTGTATGCTTCTGCGGAGTTCAGGTTTATTAAATAATTCAAACGAATACTTTGTAATAAAAGGATGATGCAATGATAGAAGTTTCTCGTAGGCAGGTTTTAAAATCAGCAAGTGGTGGCTTTGGCATGCTTGCCCTCGCAGGCTTGATAGGTCAGCAAGCTAAAGGCGCAGTAAAAGATTCCGCAAAGCCTTTGGCGCCCAAAGAGCCCCACTTCACTCCCAAGGCAAAGCGCCTTATCTTCGTGCATATGAATGGCTCGATGTCGCATCATGATACTTTCGATTACAAGCCCCAATTGATCAAAGATAATGGGAAATCTGGCCCAGGTGGTGGAACGCTCACTGCTTCAAAATTCAAGTTTTCCCAACATGGCCAAACGGGCTCGTGGTTTTCAGAGCTTCTGCCCAACATGGCCACCCATGCGGATAAGATTTGCTGGCTTAGAGGCTTGTACACCGATACCCCCGCACATCCCCAAGCCGTTGTTCAATTGCATACCGGGAGTGCCAATGCTGCTCTTACCCGCCCAAGCATGGGTGCTTGGCTTCTATATGGGCTTGGTAGCGAAAACCAAGATTTGCCAGGCTATATCACCATCAATCCACCGCCAAACTTTGGTGGTTCGGTTAACTTCGGAAGTGCGTTTCTACCTGCTCATTTTCAAGGAACCAGAATTGATGACAAAGGCAATCTTCCCAACCTTAGGCCTTCCTCTGATACTTTATTGCAACGCAAACAACTTGATTTGATTCAAGCCATGAACCGTGATTTGGCTTCTTCTGCAGGTGCTCCTGATTCTTTGGAAGGCATCATCCAGAACTATGAACTCGGTTTTAAAATGCAGCACAAAGTACCCGAGCTTCTTGATATCTCCAGGGAATCTCAACGCACCAAGGATGCCTATGGCGTAGATAGAAACGCCACTTCTAGCTTTGCCCGCCAATGTATTATGGCACGCAGATTAAGCGAAGCTGGGGTTCGTTTTGTTGAGATTTGTCAACCAGGTTGGGATCATCATAATAATCTTCACAAGGGCTTGATAGATCGCTGTGGCTCCATTGATCAACCCGTTGCTGCACTGCTTGCAGACCTCGATCAACGGGGCTTGCTTGAAGAAACTTTAGTATTGTTCGGCAGCGAATTCGGCAGGCTTCCCACCGAACAAGGCAAGGATGGCCGTGACCATAACATTACTGGCTACCCAATGTTCATGGTGGGTGCGGGTGTCAAAAAAGGCTTTAGTTATGGTGTCACGGATGAATATGGTATTAAGGCTGTTGAAGGCAGAATGCACAACAACGATTTTCATGCCACCCTCTTGGCATTGATGGGCCTTGACCATACCCAGCTTACTTATCGATACGCAGGCCGTGATTTCAGGCTGACCGATGTCGCGGGGAAGGTGGCTCAGGAAATCTTTTCTTAAGGATCTGCCAGCCTAGCGAGAAGTGATTGCAATAAATGCCAATCACATTTGGTGATCAACCCACTTGCTTTAGCACAGCTTTTAATTCCTGAAGCAGCACTTCCACATTGCTATGGGTGTTGTAGCCATGGATTGCAATTCTCAATCGCCCAGCATTACCCATCACATGAATATTTTTTGATTTTAGATGAGCATGAATGATATCAGCCTTGGGATGTCGAAACGCAATGATGCCCGCAACATGTTCTGGATTCGTGGGAGTGATCACTTCGATGGGCAGCTTCAATAGCTCTTCAAGGCAATGCAAAACCAAGGGTCGTGTTGCAGTATCGATTTTTTCAACGCCGATGGATTGGATGTATTGCAGCCCAGCACGGATCGCATAAATTGCTGGGTAATTGGGCATGCCCACTGCAAAGCTTGCTGCGCCTGGTTTACTTTTAGCTTCGGTGAAGCGGTTAGCGCCAAAGGGCTCTTCGAGATTGAACCAACCACCTGCGGGAACAGTGAGAGAATTGTTTTTGGCAGAAGGTACTCCAACTAAGCCGCCTCCGTGGCTTGCAAGAATCCACTTGTGGGTGCTAGAGATTATCAAATCAACGCCTTGAAGTTGCAGGGGAATTCTGCCCAGCCCCTGGGTAACATCAACCGCCAAAAGGCTGGGTGAATACTTTCGTACGATCTCTACAAGATTAGGGACAGAGATTTTAAAACCATTGAGGAAGCTTACGAGAGATACATTCACTAGGCGGGTTTTTGAACCAAGGAGTGGCACAAGATCTTCGAATTGCAAGATGCCATTTCGACTCCGCCAAACTTTTACGGTTGCAGGGCATCCTTCCTGCAGCCAAGGGGTTGCACCCGCGGGAAAATCAAGATCATTGATGACAACTTCATCGCCCGCTTTCAAATGCAAAGCCATCGATGCAAGGTTGTAGGCTTCAGAAGAGCAGGAGCATAAACCGATTTCGTTGGGTGTCAGATTGTAGAAAGAAGCGACAAGTTCGCGGGTGGCATTCCATTGCGCTTCGTGCAGCAATCTTCCATCCATTCCAAGAAGTTTATCTTGGAAATATTGAAGCAGTGCATCCTTTACAGAAAGTGGGGGGATACCTTCTGCAGCAGAGTTAAAGTAGATCCTGTTTCCGAGGGAAGGAAAATCTTTGATCCTGCTGGCTTCGTCTAGCATTTGAGTTGGCCTATTTTAAATGTTGGCAAGCATGGGGTAGTACTCATCATCTTCGTTCTTGCCGCCAAAGCCTTTGCCTACTGCTTTTTCGGAAGTAACGAACTCGATCGACTTGATCCACTTGACCATCTTGAACCCAAGTTGGTTTTCAGCACGCAACCGGAGTGGCGCACCATAAATAAGTGGGAGTTTCTCGTAATTCATTTCGAATGCAAGAAGGGTGAGATCATGTTGGGCATTGTAAAGAGTGAGGGTGTCGTAATATTCTCCGCCATGCAATCCTTCGCCGTAGGAATGAAAGACAACCGTTTTGACATCCTTGTGTGGTTTCACCATTTCGATGATTTTGTGAACGGGCACCCCACCCCAGTGGGCAATCCCCGACCATCCCTGAATGCAATGATGCATGGTCACCTGGTCTTGTTTTGCAATCTTCGCCATATCTTCAAGTGAAAGTTCGATCGGGTTTTCGACCAGCCCGAATACTTTTAAGCGGTAGTCCTTGAAGTTGTTTGCAGAAAGGTTTTTCCATTCATCGCAGATTGGAAGGTTGCCATTGGGCCAGAAATAGGGAGAGATGTTTTCTTTTTTATACTGAACGACGGATTCCATCTTGTTGACGAAAAGCCTCTTGAAGAACCCAAGGAGTGTGCGTGATGCAAGTTGTAACCATCGTGGATTTGTCCAAGAGAACCAGTTTGCGAAGACGCAGAACGCTGCTGTCAGTGCAATTGCGGATAGCCCGACTATCATGCCCATCGGGTTGGTATCATCAGTACCAAAAACGATGTGGTTCATGTTCTGGGCAAAGCCAGTGATGATTACCATGGTCACATGGGGGACTAGAAATCCAAGGTAGCCTAATAATGCGAGGAAGTGAATGGAACGGGCGCACTGCCTGCCACCAAACAAATAGGGGTACCATTTGAAACGGTTGTCTATTGCGGGGGACATCGCAATGCCTGTAAGGAAAGTTATCGGGGCGATTGCAAAGACCACGCCAAAGTACGAAAGTTGTTGCAGTGGGTTGTACTTATAAAACCCGTTTGGTTCGACAGGAAGATGAAAGGTTGCATAGTGCACTTGTACTGACCAGGCATCGAGGAAGATCTGAAAATCCACGGGCACTAGGCGTTTCCATTGGTTCGTGAAGAACAATAATCCCACAAAGATAAGGCCGTTACCGAACCAGAAGAATGCGCTAAGGAAATGCCAGATGCGGGCGATGCCGACGGTATGCCTGAAGCCGGGAAGCCCGATCCAAGGGGATAGGTATCTGCTATCTTGCTTGGCAGTCCAGACGGAATCTTTAGGCACCACGATTGGGGTGAATCGGATCCATTCGGAACCGAGGGTGCAATGATCATTCCAGTAAAGTCTGGGGTGATCTACAAGGATGGAGAGTCCGCTTCGAACCAGAAGCACCATCAAGAAAAAGTTGACAAAGTGATTGATGCGCAGCCATACCGGAAAGCCAATCGGGTCGTCAAACGATTCGGGAATAACCTTGGGGATTTTGGGTAGGGAAGGCAGATCCATGAGAAGATATTGGGCCCACGCCATCGCAACGGGGGTTAACGCTAGCACCGTGAAAGCAACTAGGTAGGGCCATTTGATATAAATGCCAATCCGGTGGTCTTTTGGATTAAGGAAACTATCGGTTCTGGGATTTTCTGCCATGACTGATCCTTTAATAATGAAAGAACGAATCTACATCTTATACGATTTTAGCTGTGATATCCAGCGATTATTGAAACATCAGTTTGCACGCTGCAATTACCATCACCAGCCCGAGAAATCGCAGAAGAATTTTTGGGGGAAGCTTTCGAATTCCCAATTGGCTGCCTAGAAACCCAGCAAAGGCAACGATGGGAACCCAAAGGAAAATTGCCTCGGGTATAAAATGGGTGGAAGCGATGCATCCCATCAGGCCTGCGATTGAATTGACCAAAATAAAAGCTGCACTAATTCCAGAAGTGGTGCGAGTGTTGGCCCATCCCGAAAAAAGAATGATGGGCGAAAGAAATATCCCCCCACCTGTTCCCGTCAGGCCCGAAAGCCCGCCTATCATCCCACCTATCATCATCCCTTTGTAATTACTAAAACGGTTGGGATACCAAGGCTTTGAATCATCATTCTGCAAGAATAACCTTAACGCACCCAATAAAAGAATTACCACCACGCCCAATTTAAACCAGCTTATTGGCAACGAGGCATACGATGCCAAAAAAGCGCAAGGCACCGATGCACTTGCAAAAGGCCAGAATAATTTCCATTGAAAGTACCCCTCCTTTCGAAACTGATAAGTCACCAGGCTAGCCACAAAAATATTGAGGATAAATGCTGTGGGCTTGATGATGTTGGGGGATATTCCCACTAGAACCATCGCAGCAATGTATGCGGATGCGCCAGCATGCCCTACAGAAGAATACAGCAACGCAGCTAGAAAAAATAATAACCCCAGCAGCAAGATATGTTGTAAATCCAAAGGGAGATCTTTCTACAGCATTAGGATTTAAAAACATTGATATAACAAAGATACTTTAATCAATTACTTCGTCTTGCACAAACTTTAAGGTAAACTTTAGGAATCATACCCTTTGAGGAATTCTTCATGTTGTCAACCAGCCTTTCATTATTACTTCTTTGTTCAACCATTGGCTATCAAGATAAACCTGATGTGTTAGAGCGCTTACCCCGCGAAAACCTTTTGCTCTTTAGAAATGCCATGGGTAAACCCACTCCCGTTACCACCACGGAAGATTGGCAAAAGCGCAAAGCAGAGATTATCCGGGGCATGGAATCCGTAATGGGGAAACTGCCCGGAAAGGAAAAACGCTGCGCTTTAGAAGTTAAAGTCGAAGAAGAATTTGATGGTGGCACCTATGTGCGAAAATTAATCTCTTATGCCAGCGAACCCAACTCGCGAGTAACAGCTTATCTTTGCATCCCTAAGGATGTGCTTTCAGGAAAAAGAAAAGCAAGTGCGGTGCTTTGCCTGCATGGCACCAACAATCAAATAGGCCATGGCACCGTCGTGGGCATAGGCAATGTTGCCAACCGTGGCTATGCGATGGAACTGGCCCAGCGGGGTTATATCACCTTATCGCCTAGCTATCCGCAGCTTGCAAAGTATCAGCCTGATATTAAAGCTTTGGGTTGGGAAAGTGGCACGCTAAAAGCAGTCTGGGATAATATCCGTGGTCTTGATTATCTCGAAACTCTGCCTTACCTTGCGCACAATAACTTTGGCGCAGTGGGCCAATCTCTAGGTGGGCATAACTCCGTCTACACCGCTGTTTTTGATGAACGCATCAAAGTGATTGTCTCTAGTTGCGGGTTAGATTCTTATCTCGATTACATGGGTGGTAACCCCAAGGTCTGGGAGTTGGAGAAAGGCTGGTGCCAAACGAGATACATGCCTAAGCTCGCATCCTATAAAGGAAGGCTCGAACAAATCCCGTTCGATTTTCACGAAATGATTGGCGCACTTGCACCCCGAAATACTCTTATCATCTCGCCTACCATGGATAGCAATTTTAAAGCAGATAGTGTGGATAGAGTTGCTGCATCTGCAGGCAAGATTTATTCGCTATATAAGAAGCCCGAGAATTTGAAGGTGCTCCACCCAGAAGGCGGACACGACTTCAATCCGGAAATGCGCGAAGCAGCTTTCAAACTCTTTGATAAAGTTCTCGAAGGGAAATAACACTGGCCCCGTCACTTTTTCCTTTTGCTCTTTCATTCTCTTTTTCTCTTTTACTTTCCCCAACTCCCAACCCTCTTTTCAATGCCCTCAAGCCCACCTACTGCGCTGGCCCGGGTTCCTTACCTCCGCCACTTTTTTAATGCCCTTAAGCCCATCCCACTGCGCTGGGCGGGTATCTTTTACCTCGCATCAATCAAAAACAAGAGACCCATGGAACACAGTCCATGGGCTTTTACTTTTCCCCAACCTCCCCCACTTTTATTTACTGCCCTCAAGCTCACCTTTTTTTATTGAGCGGCGGATGTAAATCCGCTGGTGCTCGCCCCGCGCCTTTTTACTTCCCATTGATTGATATCAGCTTGTTTAAAGACAGAGGAGTTGCGATGGGGAAGCCCCACTGCAACTACTCCATTTGCATCTTTAGATTTTGCACCCGCTTTCGCTGAGAATGACGGGCAGTGGTTCCTAAGCCCTGAAGGGGTGAAATGAGATAGCCCGGGGTTAAGCGCAGCGCAACCCCGGGTAATAAATCCCCCATCAAATAAGCCCTGAAAGGGCGCAATAATCAGCAACCAAACCCTTTCGCCCTTTCAGGGCTGGGGATTTTATTGGGCCATTTTCCCAGGGCGTTGCCCTGGGCTATCTCATTTTGCCCCTTCAGGGCAAATGCAAGCGCACCGCAAAGATTTACAGGTCCCTGACATTAACGGGTAGTTCGGCAAGCTCACTGACCGTACAGAAACCCGGGCCCTGAGCTTGTCGAAGGGCCCGCGCTCCTTTGTCCGTAATGAGCGGCGGATTTGGAAACCGACTCTTAACGGTATCTCTTGTCTTACAAGCCTGAAGCGCAAGCGAAGGAATAATGTGTGAATAGTAAACATGTATTTGAAGAACCTTCGCTTGCACTTCAGGCTTGTAAAGATATCCAATAAAAGTTGTATTCGCTTGCGCAAGGTAGCAAACCGTCGCTTACGCATCCGGCTCTGAAAATTCCTCTTCCCCCTTTTCCACTTCTTTTCCGTGTCCTTCCGTGGCAAATATGTCTTCTGCTTCCGCCTTTTTGCCTCTTCGCGGTCTTAGCGTCTTCGCGGTAAAAATGCTTAGCTTCTTTTAAAAACACTCACCGCTAAGACGCAAAGTACGCAAAGGAAGACAAGTCAAGAGAAGATGCCTCCCCCTTTATTTGCCTCTCCTTGGCTGCCTGGATTTCTGGATCCCCGCTTTCTTGCCTCTTTTCCGTGAGATTCCGTGTTAATCCGTGGCTATGCTTCTGCTTATTCTTGGTCTTCCTTCCGTGGCAAATGCTTCTGCTACTTCTGCTTTTTAAACCTTTGATTATTTAGAATCCGCAGAGGGCTTTGATTTTAAGCCCGCTGTGTTTACCGTGATTACACGATAGATGTGTTTCTTGCCTGCCTCCGCTTTTGTATCGGTGTATTTCATTGGGACAAGCGGTTGGGAGGGCGTGTCGCTGTATTGCAGGTTCTGGAAAATGGGTCGGCCAAAGGGGTTCTTCCCAGTCTCTGGAAGGTTTGCTAGAAATTTCCCATCCCTCTCGATAATGAAACTTGCAAGTCCACTTTCAAGATCAGCTTCTGCTTCCCATTTCAGTTCATTACCCTTCACTTGTAAATTCGTTGGAGCAGAGGGCAAAGTGGAATCGCTTACCAAAGTATCTTTCACATACTGCATCCAAGACTTTGCAATGGCTTCGTTTGGTAACCATGCAGCTTTTAGGGGTTCGCCTGAAAACTTTGCCATGGGTTGTGCCTCGCTGCCAGTGATAGGGGCAAGCCATGCTTGATCAGTGGGCATCGCATTAAGTGGGTTCGTAGCGATCTTGGGAAGGCGGGCGCTTAAGCAAGCATCGAGCCATATGATTGCGAGGTAACGCTGGTTGCCACACTCGTGGCTGGATAGTGGATCAACTGCAACACTTATAAGACCACCTTTGGAGCGAACTTCATTAAAGAAGGTTTCGTTGGCAGCCCATACCCCACCGAAACGGGAATCTTTAACGGTAACGCCTTCTTTGGTTCCTGGGTTGCACATGACGGGGACTTTTAAAGCTGCATCGGGAAGTGTATGGGCCTTGATGGTAGAGCGTTCTGGATTAGCTTTAAGAAGTGGAACACCTGAACGAAGCCAAGCTGCTGCAACGCGTTCGGGATGCATGAGCACCATGCCGCCGGCCCAATGGCCACCACCGCTATGGCCCCAAAGCGCCCAAGGTAATTTCGACAATTCGGGATGCCCAGATTTTGCACCCAGATCGACCAGGCATTTTTGAAACGCTGCGCTTGAACCATTGCGCGGATCGCACCACATTTGGCAATCGCCTTTTTCTGGTTGTTCATAGGAGGGGGCAAGCAGAGCACAATCATGTTTTTTTGCAAGTGCCTGCCAATGAAGATC
>CAMDHK010000124.1 GCA_945897965.1 Candidatus Kuenenia stuttgartensis
GGGCCAAAAAGATGCCCAGCAGGCATTGGTGATTAAAAGGATGGCTTACGATCTTGATTTACCCATCGAAGTAGTGATTTGCCCAACACTAAGGGAACCTGATGGATTAGCGATGAGTTCACGCAACCGCTATCTTTCAAACGAACAAAGATCCGTTGCACCTTTAATCTACAAAGGTTTGTGTTTATTGAAGGAAGATGTAGCTTTAAGAAAACATGAATCAACTGCACAATATCGCATGGATTTGTTAAAGCGACTTGAAGCCATACCAAATGGCGTGGTCGATTATGTAGAAATAGTGAATGCCGACTCCTTGGAAGTTCTGGAAAAAATGAACGGTATAGTTTTGGTTGCCGTTGCATTAAAGTTGGGTAATACCAGATTGATTGATAACATAATTATAAATACCTCCGCCTGAAAAGGTCGCCATAATAAACGGGAATAGAATATGCCTCACCCCCTTTTTACTCCTGAAATAGAGCATTGCATCAGAAGCAATGACCCCGAAACCATGCGGGAATTTTCAGAAGCATTGCACCCTGCAACCATCGCAGAGGCTTTAGATGGAAACTTCAAGGTTGAAGATACTTGGCGCTTTCTTCAAGAAACCCCGATCGACAATCAAGCCGAGATCTTTTCCTACCTTCCCACCGAAGAACAAGTTCGACTGGTAAAGGGTGTGGGCAGGCCTCATATGGCAAAACTTATCGAACGCATGTCGCATGATGATCGCGCTGCTCTTCTTAGGCACTTAGATCCCACGGTAACCGAGGCTATTTTAAGGTTGATCGATGATGCAGAGCGCAGGGATATTGCTTCTCTAGTAAATTTCCCCGAAGATACCGCGGGCGCTATCATGACCACAGATTATGCTTGGCTTCCCGCCAACATTACTGTGGAAGAATCTTTAGAGCGATTAAGATTGCAGGCACCTGATCGTGAGACGATTTATTATGTTTATCTCGTTGATGAAAATCGCAGGCTGCAAGGTGTGGTTTCTTTAAGAACCCTAATCCTCGCCCCCAGAAAAGATATTCTTGCAGATATCATGGAGACCCAGATCGTTACGGTTAGCGTAACCGATCCCAAAGACAGGGTTGCCCAATCGATGGCGCGTTATGATCTTCTTGCCATCCCCGTCGTCGACAAGGATGCCAAGCTGGTAGGTATTGTGACGCATGATGATGCAATGGATGCTGTGGTTTCTGCTGCAACTGAAGATGTGCATCGTATGGGTGGTATGGAACCCATGAAAGATAGCTACCTAGATGCAAGTTTCACTCTTGTTTGGCGAAAAAGATCTGTCTGGCTTTCTTGCTTGTTCCTTGCAGAATTATTCACCTTTACAGCATTGGCTTATTTTGAAGATGCCATTGCCCAAGTGGTGGTGTTGAGTTTATTTGTTCCCCTTTGCATTTCCACGGGTGGAAACTCTGGGTCGCAAGCAGCGACTTTGATCACCCGAGCCATGGCGCTTAATGAAGTGAACCGTAAAAACTGGTTTCGCATTTTCAAACATGAACTTCTAATGGGCCTAGCACTAGGCCTGACCCTTGGGGGCATTGGTTTCATCAGGGCTGCCCTAACCCCCGACCATATCCGCGGAAGTTCTCACCCTAGGCATGAATCCTTCAAGGTAAAGGTTGCACCAAGTACTCCTTTAGTTGCCAATCAAGATGGCGTCTATGAGATCATCCCAGATACCGAACAAGTCATTCATAGCCATAAGTCCGAAAAAATCCGCCTGCCTGAAGCTTCAAAATTAAAGGAACCCACACTACAAGATGGGCAGCTTATTTACGAATTCCCCAAGGGTTGCTCGTTGATCACGCCTTCCGTTGATCGCTGGAAACTTGCAGCAGTAATTGGTTTTTCGGTCGCAGGAATTTGCTTGTGGGGCACCGTGGTAGGTTCCATGCTGCCACTCGTATTTGACCGGTTTGGCGTTGATCCGGGCATTGCATCGAGCCCTTTCGTTGCAACTTTTGTCGATGTTACAGGAATCGTTATTTACTTTACCATCGCTGGAATCTTCCTAGGCGACTTGTTATATTAACCTGATAAATGTACAAAAAAGCCTTTGCAAGGATCATCCTGCAAAGGCTTTTTGATTGAGTCTCAGGCAGAGTCAAGTTGTCCCTTTATGCTTAGGCAATATGGCCCTGCGGGTATCCAGTGGATCGGATTGATAGCGCCATCCTACCACATGATCTTCATGATAAAGTTCCAAGATAAACCAAGCTAATTGTTCCTCCTCGATAAAAGGGATAGCAACAACTCCGTTTCCCGGCGAAGCCACAAACATGCCCATGCCCTCGAGCTCCGCAACATCCTGATTGTATTTTGAGCTCGCAGTTTCAGAATCCATCTGAGCTTCCTGCTTTGCGATGAACGCAGATCGATCTAGGCGCCCTAGGCGCTGACCAATCTTGTTTAAACGGTGGTTGGCAAACTGCATTGCCAAGTAGTTTTCTCGCAGCGAGCGTATAACTTCAAGAAGGTAAGGCAGAGCTTTTATAGTTTGATCGTAAGACCAAACTTGAATTAGCTGCTGCTTCCGTTTTTTTCCTGGATTGCGCTTCATGACTAGGCCCTCCCTAATGTTAAAGGAAGAGAGAACGGCCAGAACTTCCCTTTTGGGTACCGCCTCCTAGATTTTAAGCTTTAAGCTATTGATGTACCCCTGATAGCCACCTAATTAAGATGATTTACCAGGTATAGAACTCGGCAGGGTTCCGGACCTGCACAAGCCTTGCATCTTGGCTTACATATAATCTTATTAGTCTGAGAGGGGGAAAAGTTCACATAAAAACGATATTTCTGATGGTTTTTTTAAAAATTATTCCGCCTGTACGCTGTAGTTTTGCAATAATAATATCATGTTTACCTCTATCAAACTCGGATCACCATTTGGCATAAGTGTTTACATCCATCCAGCCTTTTGGTTGCTACCTATTTTTTATCTTTTTTCGAATCTTAAAGAGGCATCTTTATTTAATAGTATTTTAGAAGTTCTGCTACTTTTTGCGGTTTTTTTCTGTGTCATCCTTCATGAATTTGGACATGCTTTTGCTGCCCGAATTTTTGGAATCCAAACCCGTGATATAACTATTTATCCCATGGGAGGAGTCGCACGCCTTGAAAGAATGAGCGAAGATCCTTTTGAAGAGCTGGTAATCTCTCTCGCAGGGCCCGCAGTTAATTTGCTTATCTTTCTTCTGCTTTTACCCATCTGCTTTACTTTTTCCTCAGCTCCTTTTGATTTCGAAAATCTTACTCCCCCTAACTCTCTTTCAGGCAGCTTTAATCATTACTTGAAAATGCTCATGTTTTCTAACCTGGGACTCTTAATTTTTAATCTACTTCCCATTTTTCCGATGGATGGCGGGCGTGTTCTCAGGGCTTTGCTTAACCTTGCAGTAGGCTTTTCCAATGCTACGGTAATTTCTGTAACCCTGGGCAATTTGGGAGCCATCTTTCTAGTCTTACTTGGGCTCTTTTCCTCGAACTACATTCTTATTTTACTCGCATTCTTTGTCTTTATTGCAGGCAGGCAAGAACTCATGATGTTAAAGAATAAACGCAACTTCGATGGAAACTTTACTTCAACACCTTCCGGAACCTCCAACCCCGCTAACTTCTCCGGATTGGCCTGGGATCCACAACGAAAAATCTGGGTACAGTTTGGCGCTGGCAACACACCCCCTTTTTCTAACAATCCAGAATAACCGGCATAACCCCTACAACCTTTACCTTCTTCGTCCTGCTTTTTCCTCTCCCTCTTTTTCTACGCTTATACAAGGCCTGACTGTGCCGATCTTCTAGATACGATAGTATTTCGGCATGGATTGCCGGAGCTTTTGGGAGGCAGGATGTCTGAACCTTTAAGAAAAGAAATTAAATCCGCTCTAAATAAAGTCTCACAGGCCTTTGCTGCCTTGGGAGATTTTACTACTTTTTCTGCTCTTTCCCTTGCAACGATTATTAAAATGCCCTCAGCCGGTACCATGATTCCCATTTGCTTCAGAGTTGGTGTGCAAAGCGTTCCAGTGGTTGCTATTACCGGGATGTTCATTGGTATGGTGATGGCAATCCAAGTTTATTCCCAGTTTCAAGCATTAGGCATGGCTACCCAAATCGGACAGATCATCAATGTTTCCGTGATCAAAGAACTTGGCCCAGTGCTTGCTGCAACGATGCTTGCAGGACGAATTGGCAGTTCGATGGCTGCGGAGTTAGCTACCATGCGGGTCACTGAACAAGTAGATGCTTTGATTTGTCTGGGCGTTAATCCATTGCATTATCTGGTTTTACCCAGGGTACTTGCGTGTGTATTATTGATTCCCATATTAACGGTATTGGCAAATTTCATGGGGGTATTTGGTGGCAGCATGGTCTGCACTGAAATATTTAAGGTAGACCCATACCACTACTGGCAAAACTCGCGCGGACACATTCAAATTTGGGATCTCTCGGTTGGCTTGATCAAACCTATTTTCTTTGGGGCTGCAATCTCTCTTATTTCTTGCCATCGTGGCATGAATTCGCGAGCCGGTGCTGAAGGCGTGGGCAAGGCTGCAACCTCGGCATTCGTCTGGTCGTTTATGTCGATATTGGTGCTCGACTTTTTCTTGGCGCTTTTCTTCAATAACTTACATCAAGCCATTTGGCCTGATAATTCCATTAAAACCTTTGGACCCAAATAAGGATCATGCTACGAATGGATTCTTCCTCCTCCAATCCGAATTTCCTCTCCTTGCAAAATGCAGGCATGGCATTTAATGGCGTGGATATTCTCCGAAACATTAACTTTAATATTCCCAAAGGACAGACTCTTGTGGTGATTGGGGAAAGCGGTTGTGGCAAAACAGTGCTCCTCAAACTTTTGATTTCACTACTTCAGGCTTCAACAGGAAAAGTTCTTTTTGACGGCCAGGATTGGTGTGCCCTTGATGAAAAACGCACAAATGAACAACGCCTCCGATTCGGGTTTTTATTCCAAGGCGCTGCCCTTTTCGACAGCCTTACTGTCTTTGATAATGTCGCTTTTGGTTTAAGGGCTCATTCCAAATGTGATGAAAAGGAAATCGAAAAGCTCGTGCTGATGCGGGTCAAGGAAGTTGGGATGAAGGAAAGTGTTCTAGAAAAAAAACCTGCAGAACTTTCAGGCGGTATGAAAAAAAGAATAGGCCTTGCAAGGGCCCTTATCCTTAAACCAGAAGTCATGCTTTATGATGAGCCTACGACCGGGCTAGATCCCATCATGACCGATGTTATCAATGATCTGATTCTGCAAACACGCAAAAATATGCCTGTTACTAGCATTGTGGTTACACATGAAATGCGCACCGTCCACAAGGTTGCAGACCGGGTCATCATGTTTTACCCGCTCTCCAGATTAAAACCCAATGAACCACAATTGATTTTTGATGGTACGACAGATGAACTGTTTAAGACACCTGATCTCCGCGTGCAACAGTTCATTCATGGCGAAGCCAAGGAACGCACGCTAGAATCTGAAAACCATGAGCATAGGGATGAGCCATCATGAGCAACCAGACAATGAAAGTACAGATTGGGCTTTTGGTACTGGGGGGATTCCTTTTGCTGGGAACCCTCGTCATTATGTTTGGCAGTATTCCTGGCTTATTTAAATCGGTAAATCAATATCAGGTTAGTTTCAATGATGCGCCCGGTATTTCTGCAGGGGCGCCCGTTAGAAGATCTGGGGTCCGCATTGGGCAAGTTTCGCACATCACACTCGATGATAAAAACGGCCAAGTTATTGTTAATCTCACCATCGAACGATCATACAAAATCCGCAAATATGAACAACCTACTTTGGTTACAGGGCTTTTGGGGAACGATAGCAGCATCGATTTAATTCCCAAAGATGATGACTTGATAGATCCTAATCGCGAGGAAGTCGCACTTGGAACAACGATTGAAGGGGTTCGAGCTGCGAATGTTGCAAGCCTTTTAAACCGGGCTTCCGATATCGTTCCTAGTACGCAAGAAACACTTAATGAGATGAGCAAATCCATTCAAAAGCTCGAAAAAATCGCCCCAAAAGTCGAGGAAGCCCTAAAGGAATTCACTAACACTGCAAAGAAAATTCAAGATGTGGTTCCCGAAGTCAAAAAAACCCTGGATGAGTATAGTGCTGTTGCCAGGCAGTATAACCGCATTGGCGAGCGTATCGACTTGTTGATTCAAGCGAACCAAGAAAAAGTCGTGAAAATTATTGAAGTAGCTGCAGATGATTTAAACAAACTAGGAAACCTCTTAAATGATGAGAATCAAAAACAAGTAAGTGCAATTCTTAAGAATGTACGCAAAGGTACCGAAGATATTGATCAACTTGCCAAGAATACCGACGAGATGATGAAGGAATTGAAGTCTCTGGTGAAAAAGGTCAATGATCAATTCTCTGTAGTTGAAGAAATGATCAATGATATATCAGTATTGATCAAGCCATTTTCAAATAGAAGCGAATCGCTTGCAAAGAATCTTGATGAAATTCTCGAGAAAAGCGTTTTCACTATTTCAGATATAAGAGAACTTGTAAGAGTTATTGGCCAAGCAGATGGTACAATCAAAAGGTTTTTAACTGATCCAGGGATTTACAACAATCTTGATAACGCTATCGGCGCAGTGACTCGCATGACACCAAAGATTGAACGCGTTTTAAAGGATGTTGAAATTTTCACAGATAAGATTGCAAGGCATCCAGAATCAATCGGGCTGGGTGGAGTGGTAAGGCCTGGTAGCGGGTTGAAAGATAACCCACCTAATGCCAACCCCCTTATTCTTTCGCCCAACAGATAAACTACTTCCCTGGCTTTTTGAAAACGGAAGCATCAACCTTCTCTAGGATGGTATAGGTGATGTTTTTATTCTCAACGAACTTATTGCCCCCGAGAAAGTGCGTTTCTTTTGTTGCAAACTTGACGGCCCCAAAAGTTTGATAGTCAGAATATTGAACTCCCTTGAGTATCTCCACCCCTGATTGCTTTCCTTTTCGTTCTGCTTTGGTTAGAAGATTGGTTTCCTTGTCGAAATACAACGAAACTTCGGAGCCACCTGTAAGAGAAACCTTAACTCCTAATACCGGTTTATTCATAAGTTTAGATTCCCCCAGCGAGGTCAGCTTCGAACTGGGTTCCAAAAGAGATACAAGATTAGTCACTTGAAGGAAGTAAGATTCTTCTTTGAGTTCCACGATTTTTTCCTTCGATAGATCGATAGGAAATCCACTTGCAATGCTCCAACCGGTATCGCCTTCCAGGCACATAAGGAGATTTTCCTTGGTATCAAGCTTTATATCTAGTTTGATTTTCCCGGGCAAAGCAACAATCAATTGATCGGTAAAGTTTTGAGATTGGCCAAAAAAGATGGTCCCTGAACTGGTGCGCTTGTATTGCTGGGCCTTGGTAAGCGCTTCTTTTCCCCCATGGGCTTCAACAGCTTTCTTGATGATTTCCTGTACATCTTGTTGCGCAAAAGCTACCGAATTTAAAAACAGTGTTGCGCTAAATAGAACAGTTGTTGCAAACTTTAAATTAGCCATGATTTCTTTCTTTCAATCGAGTACTCTAAACCGCATCATCGTGTTAAAAACTTAGCATAAATCGTACCTTTACTTGTAGCCCAATTTAAGGATTATTAAAAGTGATGAAATCAAGCGTAACCATAAGCCTTGTAAATGAAGCGCGAGGCGGGCCATTTGTTTATTGGGCAGATGTTCAAGAAGCTTGCAAAGAAGCCAAAGCTCTTGGATTTACAGGCATCGAAATATTCGCACCAGGGCCAGAAGCCTTGGCTAAATCTGAAGCTGCGAAAATTGCTACCGATCATGGATTGAAAATTGCAGCATTAGGAACCGGAGGCGGATGGGTTCTCCATAAATGGACTTTAACTTCTCCAGATGAAAAAATCCGCAACAGCGCCAAAGACTTTATTGCACGCATGATAGAAGCAGGCGCGCCCCATGGCGCACCAGCAATCATTGGTTCGCTTCAAGGCAGGCATTGCGAATCAGTAGATCAGGTTCAGGCCCACGCCTATTTAGAAGAAGCATTGGTATACCTTTCGCAAAAAGCAAAAAGTGCGGGAACCATCTTACTTTTTGAACCCCTCAACCGTTATGAATCCAACCTAATACGTACGGTTGAAGAAGGAATGGCATTAGTATCCAAGGTGGGGCAAAGTGGTTCTCTTAAGCTTTTATGTGATTTGTTTCACATGAACATTGAAGAAGCAAACATTGCTGACTCGCTCAGAAAATGTGGGGCAATGGTCGGGCATGTGCACCTTGCAGATTCCAACAGAAAACCTGCTGGGTTGGGCCACACTGATTTTAAACCTATCGCAGCAGCCTTAAAAGAAATTAACTACCAAGGGTTTGTATCAGCAGAAGCATTGCCCTTGCCTGATTCTTCCAAGGCTGCGAATCACACCATCGATTGTTTTAATCGTTACTTTAAAAGTTGATCAGGTTTTGAATCTACAGGCTTTGGTGCAGGCAAGGGCTTAGTATTTAATGCTGGGTTTGATTTCTCTTCTAAAGCCTTGCCTCCTGTTTCTTTTTCTGACTTGGTTGCTGGCGCCCATTTTCCATCTACTCCAAAGTATTTAGGGTCACCGAGTGGCGAACATTGGTGTTTGCATGGCAGGTTGATCAATTGTTCCAAAGCTTCCGAACTATTGATCCATTCAGTAGAAACTTTTTCTCCTGCGATCTGAAAAAGGTCATCTGTTTGCAATAAATTTGCGATATCCACAACAGATATCCACATGACCCCCAAGACTTGAAGATACTGTACAACGCTTGCTGAAAGAATGTTCTGGGCGTTAACAACATCTGCAAAAGTAAGGGTATCGCTATCACCCACTTTAACATCCGCATGGAATCTTTCAAACAAACCACGATAGGTTCGAATCTGATCAGGAAGTATTTGATCACGATAATATCCAAGCAAAACTCTGCTGTTTTCATAGCGTTCAAATGCTTCCGCAAGATCCGCAGTAAGTTGATTCCGGGCTTTGTGTTTGTTTTCGGAAGCCGAGATCATCTGGCTTTCCGCCTGCAATATATTTCCCTGATTACGATTCCAGATGGGCACAGGCATTCCAACCTGCACAGAAGGCGACATTGGAAAAGGTGGTGCGGTAAAATCTTTTTGCATCAGTACTCGCACTGTTACATCTGGAATTGGAGTTATCTGAGCAAGCTTTAATAATGACTGAGCCTTTAACAAATCAAATTCTGCTGTCGCTACACTCGTATGCAACAAGGTAACCCGCTTGACACACTCATCATATTTATAAACAGGAATAGGAATATTAATATTACCTGCAAGTTGAGAAAGCGGAAGCCCTGGTACACCCATTGCTGCGGTCAACTGTTTCCAAGCACTGGTATAACGATTTCTAGCTTGAACAAGCTGCCCATACGCCTGCAATGCCAGCACTCGAATTTGAAATGGTTCGTAAGGTGCTGCAAACCCACCTTTATTAACTTGCTCGATGATTGTTTCGTACACTTCACCAGAAAGATTCGCCAAGGCTTTCGATACTCGAATATTCTGATCCGCAACTAATACTGCAAAATAGCCATTGCGTACTTCTCTAGAAAGATCTGTTTCAGCTTTTCGAAGTGAAAGTTCAGTGATTCGAACATCCATCAAAGCCGCCTGCCTTGCGGTAGGCAACTTGCTTGCAGTCACAATGGTTTGCTGAATATAACCGCCCTGATATCCTGCAGTGCCCATGGTTTGCATGGTATCACCTTCGTAACCAAAATCGGGGTTGGGATAAAGGCCTGCTTGAATAGCTGCGCCTCTTGCTGCAGCAACTGCTGCAACCGCCTGTTTGATTTTCGGACTTGAGGTAAGTGCAATTTTCTGCAGATCTGAAAGGGAGTAAGGTTTGCCATCGGGCCCTAATGCTAACTCTGGTTCTGGTAACATTACAGGAAGGGGTGGATACAACTTGGCGAGAATTTCCTTCCTCTGTTCCATGTTTTCTTTAGTAAATTTAGGGAGTTTTATGGGAGGTTCTTGAGCGCCCGGAAGGTCGGCGGGCACAACTAAACGATCTTTTGAGGAGTTCGAGCCTGCTTCATATCTGGTAAATTCCAAACTTCCGTCAATTTTATTATCAACTGCTTTTTCTTTATTAGACTTAATTTCTGAATTCGCTTTAAGCAGCTCAGATTTTTTCTCGAAATGAGTCAACGGTTCTAAATCGATCACATCTTTCGAGCGTTCGCAAATCGAATGATCCATCAATTCATGTACATTATAAAGGCAACCCGAGCCCGCTAGAATAAACAAGCAAAGGAAGAGACTTCGAATTATCGAAAAAGCCTTCAGCATAAAAACCCTGAACCGGAATAATCCAAAGCAAAAGATACACAAGATATATCGGTTAAAAGGGCATAAGAACTGAGTGAATTGAAAAACTAATTAAATTGGGTAAAGATGGGATGTCTGGGTTTAAATTTAGAGAATATAGCGAAGCAAACCTACTTGGTCATAGACCAAAGTATGGACGAAAACTCCCCCGAGGTGGATTCCAGACCTTCTAAAGATTTTCGAATCAATTTAAGCGAGGGGCTATCAATCAACTTCCCTTGACCATGTTTTTCGATCAAAGGGGTCAAAGTTTTAATTGCGTGCCCAAAAGATTTAGCTTCAAAATGCTGCAGTGCTGTTTCATATAGAATTTTATTTTCTTGCCATTCGCTTGTTGCAGATGAATCCTTACATTCAAAAATTTCCACAGGCAAAGAAATGCCCGGGAACATCGCCTGCCCTAATCTTCGTGTGGGATAATTTGTTGAAAGTTTTGCTTTAGAAGCTGCACTAATAACTAAAGGCAAACCCAGTAATTTGGTCGAGGCTTCTAAACGACTTGCAAGATTTACGGTAAGGCCCATGGGCCCGTATTTAAATTTTCTTTTGCTCCCCGTATTCCCGACCAAAGCAATACCGGTATTAATACCGATTCCCAATCCGATGGGAAAATCACCCAGCAGATGGCTCCACCTTTTACAGACATCAGGGAACCCCTTGTGCATCCCAAGTGCAGCTTTACAAGCCCTCTCTACATGATCTGGCTGTTCAACCGGGGCATTCCACATTGCAAGAATTCCATCTCCTGCATAATCAACAATAACACCACCTTCAACTTGAATTTGTTCGCTCAGATGTTCCATGATGTCTTGAAGGAGCATGCAAATTTCAGCGGGCTTTAGAAGGTTGGAAAGAGCGGTAAACCCTCGCAAATCAGAAAACATTGCAGTTATTTCCTGCTCTCTTCCTGCGAGCAAATTGGGGTTTCTATCCAATTCTTTAGCTAACTCAGAGGAAAAGAATTGTTCGAATTGAGCCTTGGATTTACTCGCCCTATCCCGAATTATCCCAGATCCAACAGTACTTGCAAGCATTTGCACCAATTGCGCATCAAGGCTTGTAATTCCACCTTTTGCAATAATATTTTTGCTGCGTGCGCCATACAATGCACCAATGATATTGTCGTGAAAATCCAAAATAGGCGAAATGACAGCAGCCTCAAGGTTTACCAAAGACTGGCCTTTTTCTTCAAGGTTTGATAGATCCTGAAAGAAGGTTTTTTTCTGCTCCACAACATTTTTAACCAGCGTTGTACTGTATCGAACTGAAACATTTTCATTAGAGGTATAACAACCTGAAATAACCCACTTATCATTTATAAGCAGCAGAACCATGCCAATATCAAGGTCAGCCATTTCTACAAGTTGCCTGGCAATCTGATTGTTGTAATGCTCCCCTACAGATAATTCAGCCTGCAATTTATTAATATTTTC
>CAMDHK010000125.1 GCA_945897965.1 Candidatus Kuenenia stuttgartensis
ATCAGGAAATGATGCAGGGTTCCGCTGCGAGCATTGGGAATGCCTTCGACAACCGCAAGGTAGGTTTTTTCGACTTGTGTATCGCGGAATTGCTCTGAAAGTCTGGAAGCTGCTTTACTTGTTTTTGCAAAAATCACAATTCCTGAAACAGGTTGATCAAGTCGATGAACCACGCCCAGAAAAACATTGCCCGGCTTGGCATAACGCTTCTTAATGTACTCCTTGGCATAATCGAAAAGCGAATCGCCTTTAATTTCGCCATGGGCGGTGGGCAACCCGGTGGGCTTTGAAAGAACGAGAAGATGGTTGTCTTCCATAAGAATGTCGAAAGCCCATTTATTCACTAGAGTCGCACTTTCAGAAAATTGAAATAATAAGAAAACAGGGTGCTTGGTGCTTGCCTGTGATAACAATTTTATGAGAAAATGAACGATTAATCACGAATAAATCTACTTTTTTAGCTTGGAGAGCTGATGTTTAATCCACGGATATGCATAAAAACAGTTATCGGGTTGATTTTAATCGTTGGCGGGAGCTTTGTCGTTGCAGAAGAAACAAGTCTGAAGGGCTACAAAACGGTTGCAGAGGCCCAAAAGTTCAAGTTGGAAAAATCGAGCATTGAGGGGTCAAGGAAGAACTCAGGGAAGCTTGGCTTTCGATTTGATTGGAATAAAGAATTGGGTGCGATTGTAGTGGATGTTGAAAAGGATTCGCCTGCAGACAAGGCGGGGCTGATCAAAGGCGATGTCCTTTCAAAAGTGTTGGGCAATAAAATTCCAGACCTTGAAACCTTGCGCCTATACCTGATTGGAATTCGCGAGGGCGATAAGGTTAAAGTAACAGTAAAAAGGGACGGCGACTTCAAGGAATTTGAATTGAATGCAACCCCCTGGAGCAACCCTTTGATCAATCAGAGTAAGGTCAGACTTGGGATTTTTTTCGTGCCTAATAAGAATCAATCCAAGCTTGAGGTTAAAAGTGTTACCCCAAGCGGGCCTGCAGAAAAGGCAGGTATGAAAGTGGGCGACACTATAATCTCAATCGATGGGAAAAAAGTCACCCCAGTTACTGGCGTAAGCCAAATTCTTGAAGGCAAAAAGCCTGATGAAGTGGTTCGTGTTGTTGTTTCAAGGAATGGGAAAGTTTTGAATCTTGAGGCAAGGTTGGAATTAGATGCAGCAGATGAAGTGGGTAAAAGCTGGAATGATCTCGATCGCAAGTTATTTAAAAAGCCTGTGTATAAGCTGGCAGTAATTCAGATAGAGTTCCCCGATCAAAAACTCAATGAGAAAATCAAGCCTTCTGATTGGGAGGATGCTCTCTTCAGTACCAAGAAATTTAACGATAAGAATGCGACAGGCCAAAAAGTCTATGGCAGCATGAATGATTTTTATATCGAGCAATCTGATGGTATTTGTAAAGTTGATGGGAAGATTTTTGCAGCGGTGACAGTAGAAAAAAAGCGAATGGAATATGCTGCTGGTTCGCCTCGAACTGCGATCTTAGATCAAGCATTAACCTTGGTTTTCGCTCGGGATGGTGAAAAAGCATTGGAAGGATTTGATGGTGTATTCTTTTTGTATGCGGGTTCAAGGGCCGCTATTACCAGAGGGAATATTCTCTGGCCACATAAAGGTTTCTATACGTATAAGGGGAAAAGAATCGCTTATTTCATCTGCCCCGAGGGTGGTGAAAAAATGTTTTCAATTAGTGTGATCGCCCATGAGTTCGGTCATATGCTGGGCTTACCCGATCTTTATGCACGACCCGAAGTTCCTGATATGGAGGGCTTGGGTAGGTGGTGTAGCATGTCAAATGGCGAAGGGCTAGACGGGAGGCCCGTGCATTTCAGTGCTTGGTGCAAAGAACAAATGGGATGGACTGTTCCAACCATGATCGATCCAAGGGGGCAACAAAAGTTGATTCTTTCGCCTATAGAAGGGAAGAACTCGGAGTGTATTAAAATTCCTGTGCGACCCGATGGAACTGAATACTTTCTTCTCGAAAATCGTATTAAAAAAGGGTTTGATCAAAACCTTCCCGGAGAAGGGTTGTTGATATGGCGGGTGGTGGATGGGAAACCAAACCTTGAAGAGTCGCATGGTATTGCTGGCCCTGCCGGCCCAAGCAGGTTTCCAGATTCTGTTCCTTATCCCAGTAAATCTAATAGCAATTTTACCCCGTTGACGACCCCCTCAAGCATCCCTGTGAAACAAGGTGGATGGCCTTTGCACATCACGAATATTCAACGGTTGCCAGATGGTAGGGTGGCTTTTCAAATTGGGTACGAGTTTTATTAATCTTCTTCTGGATCTGCGGTCGCGCCCATATCTTCGCGTGCTGCAGGGCCGCGATGCATTAGAACGGTGTAGCCCCTAGTTTCTGCACCTTCCACCACATATCCAGCCTGGGTCATCAGGTCGACCATTTCATTTGGCTGTTTGGTCACCATGAAAAAGCTTCCGGTTCGTTTCAGCAATTCGAAGGAACGCTGGATGAAAAGAAGCGCTATGGAGTGGTTTGCAAAATAGGGCGGGTTGGCTAGGGCAATATCGAATGATTGCGGAATAAGATCTGGCCCAGAAACGGATGAGGTTGCAACTGTTTCAAAATTAGTCAAGCCATTGGAAATGGCGTTAAGTTTAGTTAACTCCAATGCGCGCAGGTTACTGTCAACAAAAGTGATTTTGCCTTCTGGGCCAGTAATCTTGGAAGCGTAAATTCCATTGGTGCCACAACCGCAACCAAGGTCTACCACATTCTGGCCGGGGCGAAGGCTCATGACTTCGCAAAGAGCGCGTGATCCCGCATCAAACTGGCCGTAGGAGAAAGTTCCTGGGCGGGAAAGAAACCGGAACGATTCACGTTGATTGATATTGCATTGGAAAGTGACTTCATGCCTTCTGCGTGGTCGCTCTCCCATTTTCTGGGACCAAAGGAATGTGGTTCCTTGCTCCTGATGAATATGCACCTTCTTGTAGATTTTTTTCATCGCTTCTGGAAACAGAGAGTCGTTGGGTTGCGCAGACCAAACCAGAAACTGGCCTGAGGCATTGAGGATATGAAAACCCTGCTCAAGGAGATCGGTTTTAAGCTCTCGCTCGCCCGATCTTGCGGGCAGATAAACTGCAGTGGCAAAGTTTGGCCCAAGATCCCATAAATCCGCCTCTACTCGAACCTGTGCAGGAATGTTGGCATCCTTCAGCATTTGTTCCAATCGCTCGGCTTGAAACAAATCCATCTGATAGCAGACTGCTTCTTTATGAGGGCTTGAATGAAGCAGGTTCACAACATCTGATGGGGAACCCATGATCACAGCGAAAGGGGGTCTTATCCTTTCGAGCAAGGTCTTGGGGGGATAGATTTTACTTAACGATACGAGTTTCGGCTTTGCCATTTTGTTTCTCTTTTATCAAGAACCGCACGGTTCAATTCGTAATTCTACAAGGGATTGATGCTTACCTGAAGGTGGAAGTATTAGAAGTCCTGCATCAATACCTTTTTGCTGCAAATTAATAGCATCTGTAACGCATGTATAAGGTTCGATACAAACGCTAGTTCTGGAACCTGGCGTAAATACAACCATGTCGCGCCAAGAGTTATCGCAATACATGACCATGGCATGTTGTTTCGCACCTTGTACCCGGCCTCTTTCCATCATCTCAAACGCGTTGGCATTGAATGCTGGAAGATCGGTTAAAACATCATCTGCCTGAAAGCCTTTCATTTTGCGAAGCTTGTTGAGATCGCGTGCTGCATCAACGGGAATTTTTCTTCCATCAGGAAGGCATTCATCCAAATGCCAGAAAGATTTTGCACCACATTGCAGTGAACAATCATCGGAAACCAAGCCAGGCGTAAAAGGCAAATTGAAATAGGGATGATAGCCCAAACCAAATGGTAGAGGCTTAGAATCGGGATTGATAACTAGGGCTTCGATCCTAAGGGAGGTTTCCTTGAGCCTGTAAGTTAATTGCAAGATGGCATCGGCAGGCCAGCAAGCAACTGATGCTGGGTCGTCTTTTGAAATTTGGAATTCCCCAGTGACCCAGGCTGAATTGAGATCCGCACCTTGATCAATAACTCTCCAAGGGTTGCGCACCGCAAAGCCATGGATGTTGTGTTTTTTAATATTATCATTTCTGGGCAGGGAATAAGATTTACCTTCCCAATTGAAATGCGCATCTCGAACACGGTTGGGGTATGGGAAAAGAACGGGAATGCCACTCCGGGTGGGTCTGCCATCTGGGAAAAGTTCGGGGTCCTGATAAAGGATGTCTAAGTTTCCTTCGGAAGAAGGTACAATCCATGAATAACAGTTAAATCCAAGTGCAGGATAAATGGTTGCACTAGCGCCTTTGGGGCTTTGCAAAGTGATTTGCGTGCCATCATGGCTGGTAACATCTTGTCTGATTGCCGAGGTAATTTTGAATGTCATGTTGGAATCCTAGTTAAAGTAGATGAAATTATGTTAGAACCTTGCTATAGGATTCCATCAAAAATCGATAAGAATCAAGGAAAAATCATCATGCCAAGGTTAGATTGTGAGAATGCGCTTGATTTTGCAAGGGGGATGTTTATTGCAGCGGGGGTGCCCCCTACCGAGGCCCAAAGGGTCGCAGCCAGCCTTGTTGATGCGAATTTGTGTGGTCACGATTCGCATGGCATCATCCGAGTGGTGCAATATATCAAGGCGATTGAAGCAGGGATTTTGAAGCCGGGGGCGCCATTTGTACTGCTTTCTGAAACCCCGTCAGCAGTAGCAGCCGATGGAGGCTGGAATCTGGGCCAGGTTCAAGCCTATCGCTTATTGGAAAAGCTGATTGCCAAAGCTTCGGTAACCGGGGTGGCTGCGGGATCATTAAAACAATGCGGGCACATCGGAAGATTGGGCGAATATGCCGAAGAGGCTGCACGACACAAGATGGCTTTCCTTGCAACCGTAAATAATCATGGTTTTGGCCGTGCTGTTGCTCCACCGGGGGGTAAAGTTGGCAGGATATCCACCAACCCGATTTGCGTGGGCGCGCCCACCAAGGACAACCCTGTTGTTTTAGACATCGGTACCAGTGTTTGTGCGGAAGGTAAAGTCCGCGTTAATTTCAACAAGAAAATACCCACCCCCGAAGGTTGGCTCCTTGATTCCGAAGGAAGGCCCACAACCGACCCTGGAGTTTTGTACAACGATCCCAAGGGAACGATTCTTCCATTGGGCGGACAGCAATCCTACAAGGGCTTTGGGCTAGGATTGCTCATGGATATGTTTGCAGGCGGACTTTCAGGCGCCCAATGCAGCACGCCTGGGGTCGAAAGCAAATCTGCAAATGCAGTGTTCTTTTTGGTGATCGATCCTGCGAAATTTGCAGGGGTGGATCACTTTATAAATGAAACCACAAACCTTGCTGCCAATGTGCTTTCCTGCCCAAAAGCAGATGGTGCAACCGGCGATATAATACTGCCAGGCCAATTGGAAGTTACAGAAAAAAGCAAACGTATGAAATCAGGGCTGAGCCTTGATGAGGGGACTTGGTCGCAATTAAAAGAAATGGCGCAGAAGTATAAAGTGTCGCTGCCCGACTCTGTACCTAACTGATTTTAAAAGGCTGAATATGAAAAGATGGATTGCTGGTTTGTTGCTGCTGTTGCCTATGCTTTCGCTTTGTGCCCAAACCTCGGCTGAGAAATTATTGCCTTTGTTGGATGAGCAGAGTTTTTTTCTGGGCAGGATTCAACTTGGGAAGATTGATCTAGCCAAGATCATGATTCCGTTGGTTCAGAAAAAGGCGATCCCGGCTGCGGAGGCTGCTGCTCTTGGATTTTTCTTGAACTTGCAAAAAAATAGCATCGAGAAAGTGATTGATGAAATCTGGTTTTCCGCGAGTGCGAGGGATACAGCGACCTATTTCCTTCCTTCCATCATGATCAAAACAAAGCCCGCTGCGAAAACAGAAGACTTGCTAAACTTGCTAAAGAACATGCCTTTGCCCATTAATATTCAAACTGCAAGTGGCCAGGTGATCAGAAAAGGTCAAAACTCCATACTGCCTCTTTCCTTTGTGATTCGTGAAGAAAAAGGGTTTTACCTGCTAGAGCAAGTGGGCGCAGTTAAGGACACGAAAAAAACCAAGCGTACTGATATTGTCCAAGGTTTTGATGCCATGGGTAGCCTGCCTTTTGGTGCGATGCTTTTTCCCTCGAAAGATAACCCCTTGGATCTAGGCAAAATCTTTCCCTCGTTAAAGAAAGCGAAAGGAAAAGAAGGCGAAGCTTCCGGAATATTAAATGGGCTGAAGCTTGTAACGCTGGGAATCTATCTCGACCCATGGCGAATCGAAATGGTTATTCAAACCGAGAATAGTGAACTTGCCAATGATGTGCAAAAATCGATTTTAAAAGCTATTCAGAGTATTCCCGATTTGGTGCAGGCACAGGTGGAAGAAGTTGGGAAAGACCCGGTGTTTAAAGCTTTGGCTGCCATGGTTAAATCCGTTTCAATCATGGATGATAAAGTGACGATTGTTATTACAGACTTTGATCCTTATTTTGAAATTGCAGCAAGAATTAATGAACAAAACCAAGCAAAGGCTGCTGCAGCTTTATCCATGAATAAGGTGAAAAATATTGCGACCGCTCTATTGGCGTATCACAAAGACAAGGGGAAATTCCCTCCCGCAGCGACACTTTCAAAAGAGGGTAAACCATTACTAAGCTGGCGTGTCCAAATCCTGCCCTACCTTGGGCACAATTTTCTTTACAAACAGTTCAGGCAAAATGAACCCTGGGATAGCGAGCATAATAAAAAATTCATTCGCAGAATCCCACCAAGCTTTAGAGAGTCCCAAGAAAACTTTGATAAAGGCACAACTCCTTTCCAAGCCCCTGTTGGCATTGCAACACTTTTTACTCCTGGGGGTACTGGGACTAATTCAATTCAAATTATTAATGAACTTTCGAACACTATCATGCTTGTTAAAGTCCCCGAGGATAAAACAGCGATTTGGACCAAACCCGAAGATTGGGAAATTGATATCAGCCTGCCTGCCAAGGATCTTTTAAAAGGCTTCTCGAATGCAATTGTTTTTGCATGCGCAGATGGGGAGGTTAAAGCCATTCCTCTTAAAGAAGCTGAGGAAAAAATTAAAAGCATGCTTGTGATTGATGGAAAACCTAAAACCCCCTGAGAAAATCCAAGTTCCCCTCTAAGTTTCCGGATTTTTCAGCGAATGATTGAAATGGCACGAGTTTAGATGTAACATATCGGTATTACATTGTAATCCTGACAGGGTTTGAGCATGTTTTGTCATCAAAAACACCGTTTATTTTACTTGTTCCCACTTCTTTTGTCGCTTGCCCTTGGGTGCGCCAAAATGCCTGACCCCTGGCTTGAAGTGCCAGGCAAATTCAAGGTTCTAGTCAGCTTTCCACCACTTTATAGCATGGTGAAATCTATCGCAGGCGATCGGGTTGCTGTTATCTCTCTTTGCACCACTACTGGGCCCCACGATTACGCTTTTAATGCCAAAGACACCATCCTTTTGCGTAAGGCGGATCTGTTTTTTTATAACGGCTTAGATCTCGACGACATTTTTGTAGGGCGACTAGCCAAGGATGCTTCGAATCCCAACCTCAAGTTTTCAAACTTAGGTAAAAAGGTTCCTAAGACTCTACGTATTGAATCCAAAGAAGTGAAGCCGGGCCATGAAGGCCACAACCATGGCAGCTTCGACCCCCATATCTGGCTCGGTATTCGCCAAAGTTTTATTATGATCAATGCGATTCGTGATGAATTAAGTTTGCTGGACCCCGAGGCTGCAGAGGAATACAAAAATCGAGCAGCAAGCCTTGCTGCAACTCTCGAAGAAATTCAAAAAGAAGGAATTACTTTGTTGGAAGGTAAAAAAAACAAGGTGATAGTTACTTTTCACGAGTCGCTAGGGTATTTTGCATCTTCTTTTGGGATTGAAATTGCAGGGGTGATTCAAAAGGCCCCTGGTGATTCCCCTAATGCGCTAGAGTTGGCGAAGATCGTGCAGATGTGTGTTGAAAAGAAGCCATCGTTAATTGCAGTCGAGCCCCAATATCCAAGAACAACCTCTGCAAAATTGCTGCAAGAAGAGCTTAAGAAAAAAGGGATTGAAATACCGTTGGTTGAAATAGATCCGCTGGAAACTTGTACTCAAGCGGATCTTGCACCCAAGTGGTACGAGATAAAATACAAACAAAACCTTGAAGCACTCGCAAAGAATCTGCAATGATCAACAACCTTTTAACTTTAAAAAATGTTGCTGTAAAGTTGGGCCATCTTGAAGTTTTAAAAGATGTTAATGCTTCGCTGCTTAAAGGGAAAATAACTTCCCTAATAGGGCTTAATGGTTCTGGGAAAAGCACCTTGCTGCGTGCAATTGTCAGAGAGATATCCTTTGCGGGAGAATTGCATTTTTATTGCGGGCATGCCCACAAAACCCCGGATCCCCGGCATGTCGGTTATGTGCCTCAAAAATTGCGTTTAGAGGCAGGCTTACCCCTTACTGTGCGAGATTTTTTGGCCCTTCCCATGCAGGATGCCCCTATTTTTATGGGCATAAAAAAATCGTTAGAAAGCAAAATGCTTGCGATGCTCGCAAAAGTTGGGTCTTCGCCAAATATGCTGGATAAACCCGTAGACAAGCTTTCTGGTGGGGAATTACAACGCCTTCTTTTGGCATTAGCCATGGAGCCTAATCCTGAACTGTTATTATTGGATGAGCCAGCTGCAGGCATCGACTTCCAAGATCAGGACAAGTTTTATGCTTTGTTAAAAGAATTGAACAAAAAAACAGGTGTTACGATATTATTAGTTTCCCACGATTTGGGTCTGGTCCAGGATTATGCTGACCAAGTTTGGTGCTTGCATAAAGGTGTAATTGCAGGAATTGGAGCTCCCAGCGAGGTTTTAGGGAAAGAAAACTTGCAATTGTTGTTTGGGAGTGGCTTGAAAATAGGATAAAACCCGAAAATTAGAACTCTAAAAGCTCATCTTGGGCCAAATTTAATTGAAATATTTTGCCATCCCCGATCCTTCCGGTGCGCGCAGCTTTAGAAATTTTTTCTGCAACTTCATTAACCCGTTCATCTTCCACCGTAACGGTAATTTCCACCTTGGGAATAAAAGCCATATTGTATTCGCTGCCTTGATAGCGGTCTAAGTAGCCTTTTTGCCTGCTAAAACCCTTCGCTTCTCGCACGATTACTGAATTTAAACCAAGATTTTGAATTGCCTCCAGCACAGTTTCTGCACAAAAAGGCCGCACGACTATGGTAAGCTGTTTCATGATTTGCTATGCCTCTTTTTTCTGTCTATTAATTTTCATGTATGAAAGTTAAAAAAGCTCTTGGTAGTTTAGTCTTCAAACGCTATTCTACCAATGGGTGGTTAAATCCATCCACTACCCGGTAGTGTAATGGTAGCACAAGAAATTTTGGTTTTCTTTGTCTAGGTTCGAGTCCTAGCCGGGTAATTTTCTTTTTAGTATCGGTGCATTAATGGATAAAAACATAGTCGATTGGCGCTGGATTCCTCGTTATTATAAAAAAGTTGATGATAAAACCTCTCATGTTGATGTAGTGTATTGGTACTTTGGTTTAGAAACGTTTTTTATTGTGGTGATGGCTTTTGTATTTTATTTTACCACGATAAAAGATGGTTTCCTTAAAAAGAGCCAAATGGATAACCAAGTCGAATCTCTTCGTAAATCAATCGAATATCAAATTCAACAACCTGCAAAATAATTTGCAACTTCAATCTTTATTGTAACTTCTGCCTTGATGATTCAGATCAATTTTCGGATATTTGCGTTTATGCCAAAATATCTTTTTTCATTATTTAATGGAATGATTCCTATGATTAGTTTAATCAACCGAAATGCTGTAAAGCTTATGGGTATGGTTTTAGCCTTGTTGATGGGTGGGCAATTTTCGCTGGCCCAAGCCCCTGCGAAAACAGGCAAAGATGCTGAAACACTCAAAGCTGCTAATGCAATTTTTGATAATGTAAAGCACGAAAAACTTCCCAATGGTTTGAATGTATATTTAAAACCAATTCCAGGTGCGCCAACTGTTACCACCATGGTTGCATATAAAGTTGGTTCTGCAGATGAAAACCTAGATCAAACCGGCCTTTCTCATTACCTCGAACATTTGATGTTTAAAGGCACTGAAAAGTTAATGCCTGGTGATATCGATCGCTTTACGCTTCGTAATGGTGGAGCAAATAACGCATACACTTCTGAAGATTGCACGGTATACCATTTTGATTTTTCTGCAGACCGCTGGGAGCAAGCTCTTGCAATCGAAGCAGATAGGATGCGGAATCTACTGATTGATGATAAGCATGAATTTCAACAGGAAAAAGGAGCAGTGATTGAAGAGCTAAAGCGTAATGAAGATGGCCCCTGGGATCTGGAATATAAAGCAATTATGCCAAAGATTTTTGGTGCCAATGCTCCGTATGGCCATCCTGTAATCGGGCAGGCTGAACATGTTAAAGCTTCCACTGCTTTGACAATCAAAGCGCATTACGACCTTTGGTACCATCCCTCAAATGCTTCTTTAGTGATATGTGGTGGATTCGATCCGGCCCAAGCTATGGCTCGGGTTAAGGAGTTGTTTGGGAACATCCCTGCTGGAGAATTGCCTGCAAGAAAAGTTAATGTCCCATTAAAAAGAGAAGGCCAGACCCGCATTGAAATGAAGTCTAAGTTTGAAGTTGCTAGACTTTTAATTGCCTTTAATACCGTTGAAATGGTGGATGAAGACGCGCCCGCACTTAGCGTTCTTGAAGCCGTGCTTTCTGATGGGAAAATTAGCAGATTCTATCGCAAATTTATCGAAGGTGAAGAATTAGCCTCGGTTGCTGCAGCCGAAAGTTCCACCGGGCGCTATCCCGGTTGGTTCGGAATTCAGATGGAGCTTATGCAGGGAAAAGATGGAGCCAAGCTTGAAAAAATGATTTTTGACGAACTCGATAAACTTGCAAACGAACTTGTTTCTGATGAAGAACTGGAAAGAATTAGACAGAAGATTTTGGCAGGTGCAGTTTTTTCGCGTGAAAGTGTTCACGGGTTGGCGGACGTAATCTCAAGAACGGTTGTAGTTGCAGACCTTGAGTATTTGAAATCTTACCTATCAAAACTGTTGGCGGTATCACCTAAAGATTTACAAAGGGTCGCCAAGAAATATTTGGTAAAGGATAAGTCAGTTGTACTTTGGTCGATTCCTGAAAAGGGCGCTAAGACTTCTTCTAACCATAAACCAGAAAAAAACAGAAGGCTCTTCAGGCAGAAAGAGCAGGCAGCGGTAACACCGTTTTCGCTTACCAAAGCAAAAAGGATCGAGCTACCTAGCGGAACAGTTCTTCTTTTGATGCCCGATTCCAAAGTTCCTGTTTTGGTTGCCAATATCGCCATTCGGGAAAGTAAAGGGTACGAAACCTCTGAAAAGCAAGGGGTAGCAAGCATGACGGGCTCGTTGCTAGATGAAGGTATCCCCGGCCTTGATGGCCCGCAACTTGCCTTGAAAATCGAGGGAGTAGGTGGCGAATTGGAATTCGATGAATCTGGTGGAGCACTTAAAGTCCTTTCTCATCATGGAAAAATGGGCATAGATCTTCTTTTAAATTGCATGAGATCCCCGACATTTCCCAAGGATGCTTTCGAACGCAATAAAGAACAAACGTTATCTTCGCTGCAAGATCTGGAATCGCAGGCCAATTTTCTTGCCAAGCG
>CAMDHK010000126.1 GCA_945897965.1 Candidatus Kuenenia stuttgartensis
GATTTTATAGATGAAAAATGATGATCCCTTGCAAAGGCGGTATTTTGATGTTTGCGAAGAATGGAAAGAAGGAGCTTTTGTTGCACTTCTTGTGGTGATTTGGTGGCGTTTTCAAACTGCCTGATTTTCCGATTGATGGATAAACTAAGCAAAGGTGAAACAATGCGCTGAAAAAAGAAATGATTCAAAGCATTGCCAGCGATTTCTCTAAATCCAGGCATAAAATACTCCTGTATTTACTTAGAATTGCTAACGACGGCTTCTATCTGTTTCGAAGGCAATTTTACGCTCGAAGAACTAGCAAGGTAAGAATCAAAGAAGCTTAAAACCCTGTTCTTATATTCTTCAGGGGCGACCTGTATTGCCATGTTATGGCGAGCACCAGGAACCACCCAAAGTTTCTTGGGGCTATTACACATTTTAAAAAGAGTGCGTGCCATTTCTGGTTTAATGTAAGTATCGAGCACACCATGAATCATGAGCCATGGGTTGGTCATTTTTCTAATCTTAGATTCAAGATGAAGAAATTTTGCTTTCCCTGCACGTTCTTTTTCAGCAATGTCGATGGCATCTAATGCTAGCTTCCCGAAGAACCAGTAGGGCAAAATCGTATGAATTGCAGCGCGTTTGCTATAAATGCAAATCCACTGCCTCATAAAAGGAACCATGGTGGTATAAGTACCAAAAACACCATCCGAGACAGAACACAAAATATAAGGTTCATCAGCACCCACATATAATCCAGCAGCAGCACCTTTACTGATTCCAAAAAAGCCAATGCCATTAGGATCGGCATCGGGTCTGGTTTTCAAGTAAGCGATTGCAGATTTCGTATCATCCACTTCGTATTGTGTAATCCAATGCAATGGTTCGTAATCTGGTTGTTTATCGCTATCGCCCTGATTACGGGGTTCATAAATAAAAACATCATAACCAGCAGTAACCAGCCATTCACAATAAGAGATACTGCTAAAGCGATTCGAGCTAAACTCAAGGCCAAAAAGAATGACACCTTTTCTAGGAAAAGTTGTTTTGAAATAGCACCCCTGAAGCATTAGCCCGCCTGAAGTAGGAAAACGAATCGAATCACAAGCAGCAGAAACATCACCTCTAGGAATTATAAAGAGAGGCTTTTCCTGAAAAATGCGAGCTACAAAATGAATGTAATTTTTAATGATAACAATATAAACAAGAATTAAACCAGCCACACATAAAATGGGGCTTACCAGCAAAAACAACAAGCCTAACAGAATCATTTCCAAAGTAATCAACTCCAAAAACTAACTAGTTATTAAATGCACTCACCACCAGCGATGTATTTTGTCCACCAAAACCAAAACTATTACTCAAACAATTCTTGGCCTTATGCTCCCGGGCTTTGTTAGGAATATAATCCAAATCACATTCAGGATCTGGGGTTTCATAATTCGTCGTGGGGGGAAGTATTCCTGTTCGCATCGCTTCAACGCAGGTGATTAATTCAACCGCCCCTGCTGCTGCTATCAAATGCCCCATCATGCTTTTTATACTGCTAACCGGAGTTTTATACGCCCGATCCCCAAACACCTTTTTTATCCCCAGCGTTTCTACCCGATCATTAACCTGCGTACTCGTACCATGTGCATTAATATAACCAATATCTTCTATTGAAACACCACTATCCTTGATGGCACCTGCGATACAGGCAATTGCTCCCCGCCCTTCAGGATGACTGTCTGTAACTCTGAAAGCATCAGCGGTTGAACAATACCCGGTAAGCTCAGCATGAATCTTGGCGCCACGCTTTTTCGCATGTTCAAGTTCTTCAATAACCAACATACCTGATCCTTCACCAAGAACAAAACCATCCCGGTTTAAATCAAATGGCTTGCTGGATTTAGTCGGGTCGCCCTTAAAGGTCGAAAGTGCTGTAAGAAGGTTGAATCCCGATACACCAAACGGATGTATCATGCTGTGCGAACCGCCTGTAAGCATGATATCTGCATCACCATGCCTGATGATTTCTAACGCTTCACCAATAGCCTGACTGCTGGCAGCGCAAGCGGTAAGGCAATTGAAGTTGGGGCCTTCAAGGCAAAAATACTGGGCAAGATGAGCAGGGGTAGTGTGCAATTCTTGTTCTGCTTCATGTCCGCCATGAAAATGTTTTAGGCCTTCTGCTGCGAACTTCGCACAATCAAGGCTGCGTGTTTCCGAGTTATAAGCACGGGCAATCATAGAAATCATATTGTTGAAATCTTGAATTCCCTCACCGGAACCTAGATAGACACCAAACCGAGTGCGATCCACTTTGGCGTTATCAAGCAACCCGGCATCCTCCAATGCTTGTTGAGCCGCTGCTGCTGCAAAACAACTGTTAACACCGCAATCTTTCCAAGGAGAGGCATCTTTGACATATTTCGCCAAATCGAAATTCTTTATTTCTGCAGCAAAGGTGGTGGGAAAGCTTTTAGCATTAAAACGCGTTATAGCACCAATACCGCTTTTCCCTGCAATCAGGTTTTGAAACATCTCATTAATGGTTGTTCCAAGTGGAGTTACCACACCCATTCCAGTTATAACAATTCTTCTTCTCATTGATAAATCTCGATGCGTTTTCGGTCTGTATCAAAACAACCGTAATAGAATAAATCGGGTTTTAACTCCAACGGCGAATAACCACCGCTCCACATTGTCCGGTTTGGCACATGCTAACCTTCAAGACGCAATCTTTTTTAAGTTCACGAGATGCCCTAAGTACATTCACCGGGCAATCAGGATCAATATTTTCATAATTCAGTGTGCCAGGGACAACGCCTGTTTGAAATGCTTCTAAGCTGGCAACCAACTCGACTAAGCCACCCGCCGCACCCAGATTTCCGATTGCAGATTTGATTGCAATCACATCTGGAGTTTTAGGCAATGCAGAGCGAATACCCTGCGCCTCAAGCCTGTCTGCTATTCTACAACCCACGCCATGTGCATTCACATGATCAATATCAGAGGCATCAATACCAGCTTCGTTCATAGCTGCTTGAATAGCCCTAGCAACGCCAGAGCCATCTTTTTTCTGATCAAAAGCTGCACCAAACCCAAGGATTTCGGCATATATTTTTGCGCCCCGACTCTTGGCGTGCTCTAACTCTTCAACCGCAAGCACCCCAGTGCCTTCGCCGATAACCATACCATCGCGATTTTTATCAAAGGGCCTGCAAGCTTTTTCAGGGTATTCATTATTAGGAGAAAGCTCTTCAAACAAAGAATGCCTAGTCATGCTGAGAATATTAATTCTGCTCTCTGCGCCACCACTCAGGAAAAAGTCCCCACGATCCCTGCACAGCAATCTGTAGGTTTCACCTAAGGCCAAAACACTTGCTACATCACTTTGAGTGATGGAATTATTAGGCCCTTGAGCATCATGAAGAATGGATACTTGGCAGGCAAGCATGTTAGGAAGATACTTCAACATCCAAAGGGGTTGGATAACTTCAAGCCCTTTATGGCCCCAGACACCGAGATCCACCTTGATGGGATCACCCGAGCTGGAAATAACAGCGGCATCAGCAAGTTCATTTAGTTCGCTTGCGATAAGTCCTGCACCAAAGATCACACCAAAACGGGTACGATCGAGTTTTTCTTTCTCAACTTTGGAATCGTTAATGGCGCACTGAGCACCCGAAACCGCAAGTTGAATGGTTTTAGCCATCACTCTCAGGGCTTTACGATCTTTCTTATCGACATAATTTTTGGCATCAAAATCAGGTATGCAACCTGCAAAGCGAATCGGTAGGCCAGAGGCATCGAAGGAGGTTATTCCCCGGACACCACTTTTCCCCTCGATCAATGCTTTATGAAATGAAGGCCCATTAATTCCTAATGGAGTAAGAGCCCCAATACCGGTAATAACCGCTCTGCGCAAAGAAACAACCATGGCACCCCACCATTCTTGGGTTATTAAATCACACCCAAGGAAAAACAAACACCGAGGGCCCGTACCCTCAATTTAGCCAGGGCTATCCTTGCCAGTCTGAGAAGCAACTTTTGCTAATCCCAGAAGATACTTGAGCTCTCCTGAAAAAACAAAATTATGATCACCAAACATCTGTTTGGAGCGAGCCTGATCGAGGTGGGCAAAGAAAATTTCTGCCTCGGCAGTCTGAACTCCATCCACGAAAACCTTGCCCAAAACGGAAGCGGCTTCCGGCCTCATCATTAGAATCTCGACCTGGTAAATGAGCTGTTCACCAGCAAACATTTCTCTTTCGAAACGAGTTTTAGCAATTTTGGCAAGCACCACTTTCTCGCGAAATTGGTTAGCCTCACCCACCAGAATTCCACCTGTTTGAGCCAAGCCCTCAATAATAAGGGCAGCAGGCATTACAGGGTAACCTGGGAAGTGATCCCTAAAGTGGTCTTCCGCAGTGCTGAGATTCTTCACAGCCTTAGCGGACTTACCACTTTCGAATTCCAAAAATCTGTCAATCCAGATCCATCTCATAGATCAACTAACCTTGCCATGCAGTCAGGCCAAAATCAAAGCAGATAAATCGGATTTAACCGAAATAAGTGCCCTCGTAGCCGGACTTATTGTCAAATATTAATTCTTGCCCGCAGCCAACTTGCCTTCAATATAACGGGCAATAAGAGCAACGGTGAAAAGGTCGCTGAAATTGTTCACTTCAGGATTCTTTGCAAATTCTGTCAGGTCAGCAAAAGGCATCTTTTCCTTCAGCTCCTCGATACCCTTTGGGGTAACTTTGCCATTTTGCACGATATCAGGATCGCCCTGCAAAACTGCTTCAGGGAAAAGCTCATTCCGGGGAATCTTAATTCCAAATTCCCTTTCCAATCGGAATACTATATCCAAATAGTCAATCGATTCAGCTCCCAAGTCGCCTTGAAGAGTTGAAGTGGGTTTCACTTCATCTTCTTCAACATTTAAAGCTTCGATAAGGGTTGCAGATACCTTTGCGTAAATCTCTTCTTTAGTAGCCATAGCCTTTAAATCTCCAAAAAACTCGAATAAAGATAATGCAAACTGATAATTCCTTTGATCAAATAACCTCAACTTAAAATTTAAGCGAGCCTAGTTCTCAAAAAATACCACCTTGCCCATACCATCAGAAAACAATCGCAATACCATCCTTGGCTTATCCATTCCTAAATTATACTGAAAACTCACCTTAAACCTTAAAATAAACATCAACCTGACGCCGCTCCCAAACTTAAACCACCATCAACAGTGATCACTTGTCCAGTAATATAACTCGCATCAGGGCTTGCCAAGAATAGCACAACCTTCGCAATATCCTCGGGTTGGCCATACCGCTTCATGGGAATAAATTTCTTGATCATATCCCCAGCTTTATTTCTTACCGCAGCGCTCATATCCGTTTCAATAAACCCTGGTGCTACCGCATTAACCGTAACACCTCGTGATGCAAGTTCTACCGCAAGTGATTTAGTGAAGGAATTTACCGCACCCTTACTAGAAGCGTAATTTGTCTGCCCAGGGTTCACATAATCTGCTGCAACGCTAGATATATTTATGATCCTTCCAGATCGCTTACGCATCATGGAAAAAGCAATTGCATGGCAGAAGTTAAAAGTGCCACCCAAATTCGTCTGGATCACTTTGCTCCACTGCTCAGGCTCTAGCCTAACAAACAAATCATCATGAATCATGCCTGCGTTGTTCACCAGAATATCGACGCCGCCCAAAGTTTTCTCAACTTCTTCGACTACTTCTTTGGTGCGGGTGTATTCCGCAACATCAGCTTGTATCGCAATTGCGGTACCGCCTTTGGACACAATTTCTGCAACTAAGCCATCCGCAGCTTCTTTGCTACCCTTATAGATGATCGCAACCTTGGCGCCCTGAAGGGCTAAACCCATGGCAATAGCTTTACCTATTCCCCTGCTTCCACCAGTAACGATGGCTACCTTGTCTTTAAAAATCATCCTGTCATTCCTAATCGTAAGTTAGAGCCTATCATCCAACCCTGCTATTATCGACACATCATCAAGCTTTCATGCTTAGATAGCGATGTAATTCTTTATAATGCTCAATCATCTTCTCATCGGTACCTTTGAAGGCAATATCTTTATCGCGCAGGTTGTAGCGGGCCAGAGTAATCCTAGCAGATACCGTGGATTGCCCTTCCATCTCGCCTTTACCTTTAAACACTGCTAAATCATCAGTTTTTTCGACCAACTCCACGGTAATAAGCATCTGCTTACCGGGTTCCATGAAATTACCATACTTAATGTTCTTGGCTTCCCTAAGAACGATAACACTATGGGCGTAATCTTCACTTAAGCGAAGCAGCCAAGCCCCAGCTTCGACCAAGGTTTGCAGCATTAAAACACCAGGCATCACCGGGAAGCTTGGGAAATGGTCTGCCAAGTATTCTTCCCCGAGCGTTAAGTTTTTTAACGCCTTAAGGCTAACCCCTGGTTGAACTTCGATAATCTTGTCAATCAGGTTAAAACGCATCCTGTTTCCATTCCTGAGAAAAACTTTTTGTCATTACCATTGATCAGGTAATCATACCCAACTTTAACTCTACCATGACTATAGTTGGCCCTCATCTCTCGGGCAAACTAAAAACCTCTCACCCATTTTTAACTATCCGGAATCTTACTTCCAATGGTCAAGTCTTTAAACTAAAACCTTCAGACCAAACAATACCTTACTCTTTTGTCTATTGTCATAAATTCAAGAATATTTATCAAACCGAAAAGGTTTTTTAAACTGAACAATTTAAGCAAATGGGGAGCTTTATACGAATCAGCCATAGTTTACTGTTTTTTCTGATTGCACTAATTATAATGATAAATCCTAAAGGGTCCGAATTAAACGAGTTATGACTTAAACGATACGATTTCAAATTATCTTTTAAAAATATTGTTTATTTTTGGCCTATTTCGCCTAGTTCATACGCTTAATGAAAATATTGCAATTTATGTGACTCAAACTACTTGCAATTCTTTTTATTCCGCCTTAAATTAAGGGAGTTCCGCTGCTTTGTTTATTCGGCAACTGGGCGATGTCGGATTTACATTCGGCGGAACATCTTTAAAAATCATTCTTTAAAAATTCTTTAAGAACTCTTAATCTGTTTGAGCGCTTATTTTTCCACGAAGAAATCCGCTATCGGCTTTCGCTGTGTATGCAAATTCCAGTTGTTTAGTTGTCAGCATTTTTCCTTTTTGAAAATTACTATTCATTGCAGCTTCCAATACACCAGATGTTAACAATGTCCGCTTAATCGGAATGGGCGATTCTTTTTTAGTAAACAACTTTTCGAGGTTATGAACTTGCGCATCAAAAAACTTTGCGCCCGGCGGCATAGGCAATCTAAACAAACATGATGCAGGCTTCTCTTGGCCCTTGATTTTCCCTGCAAAACAGAAGTCTTGTATATGGCCATTCAACAATAGCACCGTGCCTTTGGTTCCATCCAGATACTCGATCAAAAAGGCAATCGGCTCAACCCGCGGTATGGTTAACGAAGCCACCGTAGAAGTGTTGGTGCGGATATCTCCAGGGTTTAAAGTTTCACTTCGCGAAAGCGCAGCATCCAAAAGCTTCCAACTCCAGCGCCCCTCATCGCCCGCATTCCAAACAGCATCCCCCCGAATGCACTGCACCGATTTCACTCCCGTCTCTCCACCTTTTCTTCTCTCCATCATGGTTTGCAAAGCTTCTAAAGAATGCAGCCCATAAATTTCAATTCTGCCATAGGCTGCCAGCAATCCCTCTTCAATTGGGGCTTCAAGAGGCAACTCCAGCTGAGGCGTGCGCCATACAAAGGGCAAACTTGAACCAGCCATGAACGGAAATTTTAACTCTTCTGACCATCCAACCATTCTTTGTGCTTTTTCAAACTCAATCGAAAGGTGCTTATCGTTAAAAACTGGAACCGACTTCCCTACCTCTTTAAAAACCTTGATTACCTGCTCCATCATTTCATATCGGGGGTATAAAACCTGCCCCTTTTCATTTTCAGGGTATTTTCCATGCTCGATTATAATCATAACGCCATCGACCGCCAGTTCGCCCTTGCTATCAAGAAGGGCCTCGCGCACATTTGTAGCCAATTTAAACCCAAACTCCTTAGATAAAGGCACAGAAACATCGTTTTCAGGTTTTTGATCCGTAAAAACAGAATGAATATAATGCTCGGGCACATGAAATCGGCCATCGAGATAATAACCATGCAGGAATCTGCCTGCAATATGATAAGAATGCGAGAGCGGGTAATAAGTAGAACCAATCACCGCTAGGGGTTTGCGACCCTTAATACTAGGTAGAACCGGTTTTGTTCGGGGTGAAGAATTCGGAGGTTGGCCCAGCGCCCACGCTGGAATCAATGTGCCAACTGCTCCCATAAACAACCGTCTGTCCATATTTCGAAGTTCTTTCATTTCGGGCCTCGTTCGTAAATTACACCAGTTTTCATGCCTTTTAATGTATGCAATCAGCTTTTAATCCGATAAATTAGCTTATACCAAGTATTTGATTTCTTCCTACCTGTTATTGATTGATTTTTTTTGAACAGGCTCGCCAGAAATTTTAAGGAATAAGACCCCAATGCCTGATAGAAGTTTTTCTAAACAAAAGCTCGATCTCCTTTGCAGACGAAGCTTTTTAGGTTCTTCCGGCCTCGGGATTTTAGGGCTATCCTTTCCCCAATGCTTATCTGCTGCTGCAACCGCAGGTAAAAACGTCAAAGCTAAAAATGTTCTCGTGATTTACGAGCAAGGTGGCCTTTCACATATGGATACTTGGGATCCAAAACCCGAAGCCATTAGCGAATACCGCAGCCCCTTCAAACCCGTCAGCACCAATGTGCCCGGCATGCAGTTCACAGAACTACTCTCTAAGACTGCAAAAATTGCCAACAAACTTACCGTCGTTCGCTCCATGCATCACACCCGGGGCGGCGCAGATGCCCATCCCAACGGTACCCAATATGCTCTTTCAGGCTCTCATCCTGCAAACGCTGCGATATCCATGCCCGATATAGGCTCTATTGTTTCACACCTTTTAGGTAGCGGTTGCAAATACCTGCCACCCTATATCATGGTGCCAGGCAACCACGAACAAGCAGCAGAAACGCGAGTAGGGTTTTTACCCGCTTCCACCAAAGTATTTAAAACAGGTGGAAAAGATCTTTCCGATCCAAGCTGGAAAATCGATTCCCTAATTCCCCGCATCGAAAACCAGGGCGAACGCCTCTCTTCAAGAATGCAACTCAAAGATCGTATCGAAAAATCACCTGCATCTTCCGATGCACCCGCAATGGATCGTTTCTTCGGCCAAGCATTCGATATGATTTCCAGCCCAAAAGTTTCTCAGGCCTTCAATGTTCAGAACGAACCCGAAAAAGTTCGCGAGGCATATGGCAAAGGCCATCGTGGCTCTTGCTACCTCGTTGGCAGAAAACTTATCGAGGCAGGCGTTCGCTTTGTTACCGTCGATACCCGGTGGCCACTCACCAAAGAAACACCCCGTGGTGGCAACCTGAACTGGGATCACCATGATCATATCTACACCAACGAAACCTGCGAACTACCAGGCGCAACCGGCGCGGGCGCTGGGCGATATGGTATTGGCCATTGGGTGATGATGGGTAGTACAGATCAAGCATTTTCTGCGCTCATCACCGATCTGGATGAACGCGGTTTACTTCAAGAAACTCTGGTTTGCTTTGTAAGTGAATTTGGCAGAACGCCTAAAATAAACAAAGCAAAGGGACGCGACCATTGGACCCACGCCTACTCTATCGCTTTCGCAGGTGCGGGTGTCCCAGGTGGGCAAATCATCGGAAAAACTGACCGCGAAGGTGGCTATGTGGTCGAATCGGGTTACACTCCCGAAGATTACGCATCCACCATTTACGAAAAGCTCGGTCTCGATCGTAACAAACCTTTATACACCTCTGGTAACCGCCCCATTTTTTATGGCCATGCAGGCGAGCCGATCAAAGGTGTCTTTTAACTTTAATTAATACGACTTCGCAAACACCACTCTTTGCTTCGAGGGATTGCCTGTCACCATGCACTTACCCTCTTCCTTACCAAGGTTAAAGGGTATGCACCTAATGGTGGCTTTGGTTTCTTCTGCAATCTTATCTTCCGTTTCCTTGGTGCCATCCCAATGCGCTAAGAAGAAACCACCGGGCGCTTCAATCTTCTTTTTAAATTCTTCATACGAATCAATTTGATGCATGTTGGCATCGCGAAACGCCTTAGCCTTCTCGAATAACTTATTCTGAATTTCGCGAAGCAAGGCATCAATCCTGGTAGCTGCTTCAGCAAGGGGCACGCCCATCAGTTTGCCTTCTTTGCCCGGTTGATCCCGCCTGGCAAGTACGCAAGCATTCGATGCAAGATCCTTGGGTCCGATTTCAACCCTTACAGGAACACCCTTTAATTCCCACTCATTGAATCTAAAACCAGGGGACTTTTCAAAATCGCGGTCCACCTTCACCGTCATTGTGTCGTACCCATAGAAAGCATCCCGAGGCAAAGCCACCAAATCTGCTGCAAGTTTATCTGCTACTTCAGAAGTAGCTTTTTGCTCTTCAGGATTTTTCCCGATCGGGCAGATCACCACATGAATGGGCGCCAACCTTGGGGGCACAACCAATCCCTGATCATCGCTATGGGTCATGATGAGCCCGCCAATTAGGCGAGTAGAAACGCCCCAACTCGTGGCCCACGCATATTCAAGCTTGCCTTCCTTACTCTGGAATTGCACATTAAATGCCTTGGCAAAGTTCTGACCCAGAAAATGGCTCGTCCCTGCCTGCAATGCTTTTCTATCCTGCATCATGGCTTCGATGCATAGCGTATAAACTGCACCAGGAAACTTCTGACCTTCGCTTTTTACCCCTGTTAAAACGGGCATTGCCATCCATTCTTCTGCAAACTCACGATAAACCTCGAGCATCTTGTGGGTTTCTTCCTCGGCTTCTGCTTCGGTTGCATGGGCGGTATGCCCTTCCTGCCAAAGGAATTCTGCGGTTCGTAAAAATAACCTTGTGCGCATTTCCCAACGCACCACATTCGCCCACTGATTAATCAGCAAAGGCAAATCACGATAACTCTGAATCCAATTCTTGTAAGTGTGCCAAATAATGGTTTCAGAAGTGGGCCTTACGATCAACTCTTCGTCCAACTTTGCATCTGGATCAACTTCCACACCTTTTCCCGGAATCGCTTTTAATCGATAATGTGTTATGACTGCGCATTCCTTGGCAAAACCCGCCGCCATCTGTTCTTCCTTGGCGAGAAATGATTTGGGGATGAATAAGGGGAAGTAGGCGTTAACATGGCCCGTATCTTTGAACATTTTATCGAGTGCGCGTTGGATTCGTTCCCAGATGGCATAACCATGTGGCTTGATAACCATGCAACCACGAACATCGGAATTTTCTGCCAGCCCTGCTCTATTGACGATATCAAGGTACCACTGCGAATAATCCTGAGCACGCGAGCTAATTTTCTCTCCAGCCATGTCAATCCCCTGCTGTTGTTTTTGCCAATATTGAACTTCGGGGCATTATACGCATTTGCAAGGAAGTTGAAATCGAATCCTTTTGTTTGCGCTAAA
>CAMDHK010000127.1 GCA_945897965.1 Candidatus Kuenenia stuttgartensis
AATACAACCTAACGCTATTTCTTGCGCAGACATCGCCAAATTTTGCACCCTAGTTTCAAGATTGATTTGCTCAAACTTCTTTCGGGTAGAAAGTTCCTGCACAACAACCGACACCAACAAAGCGGAACTCAACGCCATCAATACCAGACAAGTTATTAGGGCAACACCTTTTCGTTGATTACTTGAAGCCTTAATGATGATCATTTTCGGACTCCATTCAGACTGGCACGGAAACTTAATGTTCGCTCTTTGGTTCTACCGGAATCAGATTTATCAAGGCAATTAAGTTCCACTAGTAAACCATCATTCAACAATTGAAATGAAACATCCGCCACTCCCATCAAGTGCTGTTTCCCTTCAAGGGTTTTACGCAAGAACGAACCATTTTCAACCTCATAAGTTATCTGCCCCCCGGACAGAAGCGCCAATTTTAAACCCATTGTTTTATTCGCGTTGGTTATGATTACTGCAGATGAAGCAACCCGAACATCGCTTCGAAAAAGGGTGATTAGGGCTGCAACCTCCATGTTCCTATTAGCCAATCGTATTTCTGTGGATGAAAAATACATCAGACCCATAATCATCGTAGTCGCAATCGACATCACTACGCCAAGCAATACCATCACAACAACCATTTCGATCAGGGTGAATGCGTTTCTGGTTTTGCATTTATCTAACATCATTTTCCACCCTGCAACGCAATAGATCTTGGGGCAATCGAAGAAGTTAGCGTACATTCTTTCGGGTCAAAACTTCGCCCGTAATCCCAACGCACCACTACTTCAACATCCTTGATCAACTTAAATTCTTTTGATGGCGTAACCTTTACCGTTATTACCGAACCAGGTGGCAACGATTTATACCGCCGGGTATCCTGCGCCATTTCCGCCCATTTTTCGTCCAGGTTTTCCCAGGGCGTGCTGCGGGCCTCCTCGAGGATATTTATCCCCGCCTGATTGCCAAGGAACACATTGCTGTTTCGATGCCTTTCGTGAAAACACCAAGCAGTTGTTTGCGCTATTACTACCATAACGATAGCTAAAATAGAAAACGAAGCTATAATTTCTACGAGAGTAAAACCGCTTCGCCTAAATTTAATTCTGTTTGGTTTCATGTTCACGACAACTCCACCATCATTTTTATCAGTGGCATGAACATGGCAATTGCAATAAAGCCAACCATAACGCCTAAAAGCAACATTAATAAGGGAAATACGACCAAAGAGAAGCGCTGGGCAAACAATGAAGCGAGCCTTAACCTTTGGTTTCCGATTTCTTCCAATGCCCAGGGAAGATTGTTCACTTTTTGAGCAGATTGAACTAAGGGTTTCATGGATTTGGGCAACCAACCGGAAGCATCGAGACTATCTTCAAGCGAGTGCCCCAATTTGATGGAAGAATTAAGCTTTACCAACTGTTTTTGGGAAGGCCCGGAAAAACATTTCGATTCTTCTAGAAAAGTGAGCGCCTTCGAAACCACCACTTGCCCCTGCAAGGTGATTCCCATCATTTTCAAAAAACTCCCCTGCAGGTGAACACGATAAATAGAACCAACAATAGGAAAATACCATCTAGCGGTCATATTCCAAAATGGCAGTGCCACAATAACTGGAACAAGAACGACAAGCGCAATCCATACACCTGGAGCAAAATCAGCGATGACATTACCTTTCTGGCCAAAGGTAGGCAACCAATTAAAAAACTTAAAAAGTAGAAGAGTTGCCCAAGGAAGGGAGTAATCAAAATCTTTAAATATGCGCTCAAATTTAGGAGCAATAAAAACCATAAAAAAGACTGCGACATTCAATGTTGAAATCACCATAAAAAACAAGTATGCCATGCGAGGTAAAACAGTGAGCCAGAAAAGATCCTTCTGCCAGCGCCCGATAATCGAAAGACAGGAAGAAAAATTTCCCGTGACTTCGCCTAAAGAAAGTGCAAGAAACACTTCCTGCGAAACCAAATCGGGGTATGTTCTCAATGCCTTGGTCAAAGAAAACCCCTGCTGCAATAGTTCGATCAATCCCGCCACTCGCTTATCAAAGCGCCAAAACTTGTAGTAAATAAGGTAATAAGCTGGGTTCATAAATGAAAGAAAACAAATAATTATAAATTCGCGAAAGTATCCTTTGGGCCTATCAGCAATGTAAGCGTTCAACATGGGGACAATGGGTTTGTCGGCTTCAAAAGTAGACAGTAAAAGGTTGTGAAACTCTTCCTGCCTGACATGCCTGTAATAAAAGAAGGAAACCATGGCCCAGGTAGAAAAAGCAAAGTACATCATCGCATAATACAATGCCAAGACTTGAAGCCTTAATACGCACAACATGATAAAAACCAAAACAGGGAACAACAACCCTACGAGGATCATGGTGATAAGTAATCGGATGCTTTTATTCTTTTTGTTCATTTTAATGTTGAAGTAGGGTTTTAAAAACTCAATTACTCAATCCCTGAAGCAAATTTATCAGGGGAAGAAAAACCGCAAACACAAAAATCGAAGTAATGAACCCCGCACACAATACAACCAGCAAAGGTGGAAAAATACTTTGAACCATTTGTGACCGAACCGCAACCTGCCTGGAATACATTTGCGCAGCTTGCTTTAATGTTTGAGACAGATTACCGTTTAATTCCCCCATGCCCGCCATCCATGAAACAACTTCTGGGAGGATTTTAAATTCTTTAAGCGCCTGCGCAAGAGAAGAGCCCTGACGCAATTTTTCTGCAATTTGAATCCCACCTGCTTTCAAAATCGGATCTGAGCCGGCTTGGGCGGCAAGTTCAAAAGCTTCAGGCAATGGCATCTGATTTTCAACTAAGATTGCAAGTAAATCCGTAAACGCAGCCAACCTTGCAGAGCGAATTAAAACCCCAAATACTGGAAGGGAATAAATCAGTCTGGCCCAATTACAACGCCCTGCTTCCGTTGCATTAAACACCAGGCGCAACCCAATTGCTGATATCCCAATCACCCCCAAAGGAATTACCAATGTTGGTATCGGATTTCGGCAAACATCAACAATTAATTGAGTAAAAAAAGGCAGGCGCATACCAAAATCGTTGAAAATTGAAATGAACTGTGGCATGACAAATATCATGATAATAACGGTCAATAATATTGCAATCAAGATAACCATCATCGGATATAGCAACGCAGTATAAACCACCGAAGAAATATCAGAAAGGCTTCGTGCATAGGTGGTAAGCAAGGAAAGCACCTCGGGAAGGTTGCCCCCGCGAATTCCAGCATTCATGAGGCTGGAGTAAAATTTCGGCACACGGCCCTGCTGTGCTGCAATCGCTTCGGGAAGTGATTTACCCTGTTTTAAATCTTGCGCCAAAAGCTGAGTGGCTTCTTTTAAATTCCCCCGCGACATTTCCCGGGCTATTGATGCAAGGCCTTCCTCTAATGGCAAACCAGCCCGTGCCATACCTGCAATCTCCTCGTTCAGGTAAATCAACTGATCCGGAGTCAGGGCACCAAATTTCTTTTCTTTATTTTCTATACTCATTAATCACCTTGATTACTGTAAAGAACCTTAGCGCAATCTGCAGAGCCTAAAACTCGAAGCACTTCTTCTCTGGTGGTCTGGCCTGCTTTTACCGCTGCTATCGCATGGCTTACAAGGGTTATTCCGCCATTATTTACAAAAATCTCTTCCAGCGTCGTACGATCGGCTCGGTTTAAAATCGCCCTGCGCATATCTTCGTTTAACACCATCGCTTCCAATAGTAAAAGCCTTCCTTGGTAGCCTGTATTATTGCAATCTGCACAAGCATGACCTTTACATTTAGGGCAATTCTTTCGCAACAATCTTTGGTTTAAAATCAACCGAAGCGAACTGGTCAATAAGTAAGGCTCAATCCCCATTTCCAACAATCTTGAAATAACTCCGCAGGAAGAACCAGCGTGCAGGGTGCTAAATAACAAGTGGCCTGAAAGTGCAGCTTCAATTGCAACCCTTGCAGTTTCAGGATCTCGCATTTCACCCACCAGAATCACTTCTGGATCCTGCCTTAGTAAACTCCGCAAACCCAAAGAAAAATCAAACCCGGTACTGGGCGATACTTGCGTCTGGCTTACGCCCTCGAGAATTTGTTCTACGGGGTCTTCAAGGGTGACAATATGCCTTCTAGTTTTTTCAGTTTTAGCAATGTGGCTTAAGCACGAATAAATGCTAGTAGTTTTACCACTCCCGCCCGGACCTGTAAAAAGAATCGCCCCGGTGCGCTCACCAATCGCATCTTTAAGATTTTTAAGCACTCCGGGTTCAAGCCCAAGTTCTTCCAAAATAAATTGCCTATTCTCACGGCGGAACAATCGGAGCGCTACTCTTTCGCCATGAATGGTCGGAAATGTACTGACTCGAACTTCAATCCCTTCCAGCGAATCAACCTGAACTATGCGCCCTTCTTGGGGGATATCTTGCCTATAGGAAAGTAAGTTTGCGAGAAACTTCAAGCGGGCGATGATATTTGGCCCCAACTCTCTAGGCAATTCTGTCGAAGGCAAAATTACACCATCGACTCGAAAACAAACTTGAAGCTTGTTCACCCATGGTTCGATATAAATATCGGTTGCCTTGCACTTATCGCCTTTTTCAAGAATGTTGGCAACAAGCAACGCTACCCGTTCTGGCCCGTGCTTTTGGCCAGGGTCAAAACTTTTTAAACATAGTGAATCTGCATTATTCATGTTCATCAGAATGACTTAAAAAAACTAGGAGATGCAATCGGTATTCTTATATATCAAATGGAAGGCAAGATAACACTTAAATTATGAAATTATGTTCGCCCTCCGCAGGAGATAACGTTTAAGATCAAGAGATTGTTTTTACTGGACTAAAACTTATGCTCGACTCTAAAAGCAGATCGCTTCTGGCAGCAATATTCTTGCGTACTCGCAAGGCGTTGGAAGGGCGACCTTCTGGCCCCATGAAAGCAAGGATACCCTGTGGCGGCATGGATTTTGTCGAACTACGCGAATACGAACCGGGCGATGAAGTCAGGCATATAGACTGGAAATCCTCTTCACGGTCGGGCAAAGTCCTAGTCAAAAAGTTCATGCATGATCAAGAGATTTCGATCCGAATTTTTGCATGTACTAGTGAAAGCATGCATTATTCCACAACGGGGTCAACTAAACTTGAGGTGGTTGCAGAGTTGGCAACTGCACTGGGTTGGATATCGATCAACTCTGGGAACAGATTCTCTCTGTTTAAATTCGACAAAGCTGTCGAACGAATCATGAGCCATGCAAACAGCGCAAAAAAAGTACAAGCGATAGGTGCAAGCCTGCTCAAAGATAAACCACTACTGAAGACCTCAAATAATTTTTTATGGAAAGCCCTTGCAGAAAAGCAAACGCCTCGAAGCATGGTTTTTGTATTGTCTGATTTTTACGAACCAATAGACCCTGTGCTTTTTAGTGCTTCTGCAAACAGGCATGACCTTCACTTGTTACGAATTCTTGACCCAAGGGAAATCTCTCTCCCGGATACCCCTGATATTCATTGTAAAAACCCGTGGCATGCTGCTCCTATTTTAGTCAAAAGTTCAGATAAAGATTTCCGCAATCAATACCTTCAGCTATTTGCTGAACACGAGAACAAAGTGATTGGGTTATGCAAAAGTAATGGTGCGGGGTTTCTTCGCATAAGCACATCCGAACCCTATCTTTCAAGCTTAATAAGTTATTTCAATCAAACATTCAAAGGTTATTAATAATAACGATGATAGGTTCTCCGCTTTTAATATCGATGATAGGTTGCTTTCTATTTCAGATAAATACTGAAACGATCATAGTTCCTGCGCTATCATCTCCCGAAGGAGTCGATGCAGCCATTCATGTTAAATTATTGGAGGAAAGGTTGCCTGGTGCGGTTTTCTCGATCCTTCTAAAATTCGAGACCACTAAAGAGGTTGTTGTTTCTGGATTCAGCTTGGAAGAGAAATACAAGAAAGATTGGGAATTGTTACCGGCAGGCGAAGCCTTGAAAACCAAATCCGGAGGCCAAGCAGTGCAAACCATTCCCTTTATTCTTCGGGCAAAAAAAACCGGAACGATAGATATTCCCACGTTGGAAGCATTTGCATTACTTGGTGCAAATAATATCACCCTAGTCTGGGAAAACTGGCTCTTTCCGGAAAAGCTATTTCCCTTCAACGAACTTGATACACCAGAAAAAAACGATGGGCTTATTATTGAAAGAATGTCGCCCTGGTTTGCAATTGGATTGCTGTTATTTATTGCCTTGGGAGTTTTAATGCTGATTAAAAAACCGCCCATGTTGATTCCATCAGAATTAAATATTGCAAAGGAATTAGAAACTTGGCTAAAAAAAGTTGATTCCCTTTCTTTGGAAGAATGCATCACAGCAATTGAACCCCTGCTTCGAACGGAATCTCTAAAACAATCTGATACTATTGCATCGAACGAACTTGAATCAGCAAAGTTCAAAGGATTGACACCATCCCAAAGATTACTGCTTGAAAGTGCTTTGCGGGCAATCGAAGAAATCAAGTATTCAAAAAACAAAGACCGAGCCACTTTAATATTCACCATCAAAGAATTAGTAAAAAGCCTTTAAAATCATAAAGTTTGCGCTCTTTTAGCATTATGCCAATTACTCCGGTTGCTAAAACCAAGAAGTATAGCAAAGCCTGACAAATAGAGTCATCTAGGAAGAATGGGGGGCCGATATATTAAGTATCATTCTTGCAACTAATTTTCGAATGTCATCGGAATGGCTGAAAGAATAATTAAATCCAAATAAAACGGAGCTTTAGTTATGAACGAATTGAAACCTTCGAATCGAAATTTGTTAATCGCAATTGCAGTAACTCTTAGTATTTGGGGGTGTTCCCAAAACCCGAGCCCTTCACCTAAAGTTCAGGCCGAAAAAATCAAAACTCTTGAAGAGCGCTTATCCAAAATGGAAAATGACCATCAAATTCTTTTATCAACTAGAGATCAGATGAAATCACGGATCAGCGCTCTCGAAGAAGATCGTACAGCTTTAGAAAAGAAACTGATCCATCACAAGGAAGTTGTTCAAGAAAGGGATGAGCTTAAAGCCCTTACAGATGTCAGAACTAGTGAACGAGATGCCAGCCAACTACGCTGCGAGTTATTGAAAAAGGGATTGCAAGAGTTGCTAGGTCAGGATGATTCTATGATTTCGACATCCAAGCCAGTGCCCAGCAGAGCAACTGCAGGCATACCATTCACATCAAAATAAAGTGCGTCAAAAAAAACGCCAGCTTGATCTGCATGATGCAGTTTAAGCTGGCGTTGCTCTTTTAGTCATGAATATATTCGATAACCGCTTGTCGTTTCATATCAGAAAGCATGCGCTTCATTTCATACTGCCCTGCTTCATTTCGCAAACGATCTCGAACCTGCTTTTGCACCTTCTCATCAAAAATCTTTATCCCGGCATATTCTCGTTTAACCAGCATGATAACATGCACACCGGTGGGCAATTCGACCAGTGGACCAACTTCTCCGTCCTTTAATTCAAAAAGGTACTTTTCAACTTGAACTGGTTTAATTTCGCCCTTCTTTCTGCCTATCCCCTCTGCATTTCTAAATGCGCCATCCCCGTGACAATACTCTTTGCTCAGCTTGGCAAAATCTTCACCCTTCTTAGCTCTTTCGGCTACTTTTTGAGCTATCTCCCGCGCTTCTTCATGCGATTTGGAATTTCTATAACTGATAAAAATGTCCTTCCACTCTACACTGTCTTGAATTTGGAATTCTTCAGGATGGCTTTCGTAATAATCACGAATCTGCTTATGCCCTATGCGATCCAAATTGGGCAAGATTCTGGTTTGCATATACTGCATTGCTATAAAGTTTCTTTCCGATTGCCTTCGAAGCAAATCAATTGATATGCCCTGCGATTCCAAAAGCACCTTGAATTCTTGATCACTCAATGATTTGTTTCGGTCCTTGAGCAATCGCACATACCGATCAAACTCCTTACCTGCCATTTCCTGCAGCTTATCCAAAAACTTCTTTGCTTGTGGATTCTTAGACAATCTTGTGTAGGCATCCTGAATAACAATTTCTCTTTCCACCAACTGATTAATCGCAGCTTTTCTTTTTGCAGAATCATTAGCCCCTTCGCCAATTCCCTGACTAAGAGTCAACAAAACTTCTTCTTCCAAAACCGCTTCACCATTAACTAATGCAACGATATTACTGCCTGAAGTCTTTAGTCCGGGTTTGGCTATAGATTCTGCTGCAACTACGTTTATCTCATCCGCAGATGCAGATAAATCATTTTCAGGCGACTGAGCCCTAACGGCATTAGAAACATTTGCGGGAGGATAATTTTTGGCAGTCTCTTTAACAGGTGTGGAAACACAACCAATCAAACCAAGACTTATTATTGATAAAGCAGCAAATAATCTTCCAAGCAACATAACTTCACCACTATATTTAGGAACCATCTTTAACCGAATGCAACCGGCTTATAACGATTTCCCCAACGAAAACAAGAGGAAGTAATAGAAGAACACTTCATGTAAAGCTAGGTAAGTTCTTTTGTTTTGGTGGGAAGATAGGGTTATAAAAAGCGCTAGACCATAGAATCCTTCCTGCAAACCCCAATTTATCTAGACACAAGGTCCTATGTCTGGTTACTATCCTGAAATATTGAAAACAAGTTACTAAGCTTGCCTGTTCACCATAAACCTTAGTTATGTTGAATTTAGATACAGCTTTAGAAACTCTCCCCGTGTTCCTATTTCAAAGGGCAAACCTTTATGTCTAGTGCATCTGTTTCAAATCAACACCCAAATGCAATGCGATTGCTATGGGCGGGTTTCATGGCCATTTTGGCCGCTGGCGTCGGTTTCGCAATCCGAGGCGGTATCTTCGATAACTGGGGCAAAGAATATGGATTCACCGGGGCACAACTCGGCGCAATCGGTGGCGGTGGCTTCAGCGGCTTCTGCTTCGGCATTATTATCGGTGGTGTTATCGTCGATAAGGTTGGCTACGGAAAGTTAGTCGCCCTCGCATTAGTTGGTCATATTATTTCTGCTTTTGTTACTTTTGGCGCAAGCACTCCTGAAAACGCTTATAACTTCCTATTCTGGGGCATGTTTATTTTTGCCTTTGCGAATGGAACACTCGAAGCGGTAGCAAACCCCTTGGTAGCGACTCTTTTCCCTGAAAACCGAACTCATTACCTCAACATTCTTCATGCTTCATGGCCCGCAGGTATGATTCTAGGCTCGGTTGCAGGCTGGATTCTTGACGACAAAATGGAAGTACCATGGAAGTATCAACTTGCTTTGTACCTGGTTCCAACCGTTCTTTATGCCCTCATGTTTTTGGGCCAGAAGTTTCCCAAATCTGAAGCTGCTGAAAAAGGCGCTAGCTTTATTGAAATGTTCCGCAGCGTAGGCATACTTGGCTCACTAGTTGCTTGTTACCTTCTTGCCCTTTTCTTTGGCGATATCTTTAAGAGTTTTAACCCTGAAAACGCCAAAATGATTGGATATGGAATTGGTGGCCTTCTACTTATCATTGTCTCTGTGATGACTAATTTTTCTATTGGCTCTTTCCTTCTGTTTGTTCTCTTCGTGGTTCATGCGATGGTTGGTGCGGTTGAACTCGGTACCGATGGTTGGATTCAAAACATCACAGGGAACTTGTTCAATTCCGAAGAAGGTAAATACCTCTTCATCTGGACGTCTTCCATCATGTTTGGCCTACGCTTCTGCGCTCATTTCATCGAAACCAAACTTAAATTATCACCTATTGGACTTCTGCTTGTTTGCGCAGGACTTGCTTGCTTGGGCCTGAACCTCGCAAGCGGAATGCAAACATTCTCGATGGCACTTGTTGCACTTGGCATTTATGCCGTAGGCAAAACATTCTTTTGGCCCACCATGCTTGCAGTGGTAGGCGATCGTTACCCACAAACCGGCGCGGTTGCGATGTCCATCATGGGAGGCATTGGTATGCTTTCGGCGGGCCTTATCGGCGGCCCAGGCCTTGGCTATTGTAAAGATCGCTTTGCAGGAGAAGAACTTAATAAGACTAACCCTGCAATTTATGCAGAATACAAAGCTAAAGAATCAAGCACATTCTTGAACCTAGCAAGCACCGAAGCTTTTGGCCTTGATGGCAAGAAACTTGGCGAAGCCAACGATAAGCTTGGAGCAATTCGCAAGAAAATCGAAGCTGAAAAAGGCGATTTAAGCACCGCACTCAGCAAGCTCGAACCAAATGATAGAGCGATCATTGAAGCGAGCACTCATGGCGATAGGGCCACTCTGAAAGCGGATGCATATATTCCGCTAACCATGGCTGCGATATACCTGATTTTGCTGGTATATTTCCAATTGATTGGCGGCTATAAGCCTGTCAGCATTGGGGCCGACTCAGGAAAATAGCAAACTGTATCAATTTGTTTATAAACCGAACGCATACTCGATATACTAATCCTATATGAGTATGCGTTCTTTTACTTTTCTGGGTACTGGCACTTCTGTTGGAGTGCCAATGATTGGTTGCGATTGCAAAGTTTGCACTTCGGATAACCCACGCAATCACCGGTTTCGCTGTGCTGGCTTAATTAAGCTTCCTAACGGAAATATTTTAATCGATACTCCGCCCGAACTAAGGCTGCAGTTACTGCGTGCTAAGGTTGGGGCGATTCATAGCGTTCTTTTCACCCACTATCATGCCGATCATCTGCATGGCTTAGATGATCTTAGGCCCATCCAGCATCTTTTGGGTCAACCTGTTCCCCTCTACTGCGCTGAAGATGTTGAAGACCGAATCAGATCTGCTTTTTCCTACGCTTTTGAAACCGTTAAGCCGGGAAAAAGCAAAACTTATGTACCCAAGCTTTCCTTCGAACGCATTAATACTTCGCCCGTCAATGTCCTTGGCGAATTAGTAACACCTGTGCCTTTGGTGCATGGAAATTTTGATGTTTTGGGCTTTAAGATAAAGGCTATGGCGTATTGCACCGATGTGAACCATATACCCGAAACAAGCATGGAACTATTGCAGAGTTTGGACATTCTGATTCTAGATGCGTTGCGCGATAAGCCCCATCCAGCGCACTTTAATTTGGAACAAGCACTTGAAGTAATTAAGCTGTTAAAACCCAAGCAGGCGTATTTAACCCACCTTTGCCACGACATGGATCACGATGAAGTTGAGTCGAGGTTGCCTAAAGGTGTCAATCTGGCCTATGATGGCTTCTCATTTGAGTTTTAGTTTGGATTTTCAGCCCAGGAGGGGCGGGACTTGCGACAGGATTTGCACCAAAGATTATTATCAGCCAACCAAGTGGGAATACTTTCTCATTGGGCGAAGCTTTCACCCCACGAACAATCTTTGGTCGAACGCCAATTAGAATCAATCGATCTGGAATTTCTTGCGGACCTATTTGATAAGAGAAACAGTCCGTTTGCATTACCTGAAACAGAAAAAATTGTACCAGTTCCTGTACTACACCCAACCACGAACTCACCCGAACCAAAAATCGAAGGTCTAAAAGCACTTGCAAAGGGC
>CAMDHK010000128.1 GCA_945897965.1 Candidatus Kuenenia stuttgartensis
CGCCGGTACCAAACACCGGGGGAATATTTGTGGAAGCACCGGTCCAGATGCCTGCTCGCTTCGACATACGAATATCAAGTTGGTTTGAAGCCGCACAAGAACCAACACCTGGACTCGAACCCCAATCACCCTGTTCCCCAACCATGATGGTGTTTGAAGTTCCATCCGTAATATCGGATATGCGAACCTTGCTACCGGGATAAAGTACACCATTCGAAGCGGCATACCCGCCAGCATTGCAACTAGCTGGATTAGTGGGAGCCATATTTGCCACCCGGTTACCTCCTGTTGGATCTGTAAAAACAGTCGAGCTCGTTGAAGCCCCCATAATTCCAACATAATTTCCAACTAATATTTGGACAGTAGCTGCTGCATCTTCTGGCGTAGCCATCGAAGGCATAGGGCTTGAAGGGCAAACATAAATGGGAACGACCATGTTGTTAAATAAATCTCTATTTTGTAAAGTTTGCGGGTTAGGAACATAAGTCGTAGCTTTGGGATCCAAAAGATTAAAGGCATTGGATTGTTCAACATAAGGCATGATGATGGCAGCCCAGCCGTAAGTCCAGGTGCCCGTTGCTCCGGCAGGGAAGCTTGTAATTGCTGTGTGATATCCATGCATTGCCAAACCTATTTGCTTAAAATTATTCTGGCATTTCATTCTTGCAGCAGCTTCACGAACTTTCTGCACAGCAGGCAAAAGCAGACCAATTAAAATAGCAATGATGGCAATAACAACAAGAAGTTCAATAAGTGTAAAAGCTTGGCGTATTTTAGCAGGCAACATAAACATTCTCCCATGTGATGAAGAACAATTAATGGCGTGAATCTAGGCGTGAATATAAAATTTAAACATAATGAGAGACAAAATCAAGAAAAATATGAATATTTCGTGAAGAATTGTTGTCAGCAACAACTGATTCTCTTAATGATTAAAGGCAACCACAATTCCTAAATTAAATTTTCAGACTAGGTATCACTTACTGATTTCATAAATATGCAAAGCTACGGGGGCGTTTCCGTATCCCAATCGCTCGCCACCATACCGCTGGTATAAATCGACACCAGAGAAGTCGTCAACGAAAAAACCATCCTCAGCAATTATGGTTCGGTTCTCAAAAAGGACCTTGATGACAGACCCCTTCTTGAGTCCTGCAACCGATAGCTTGGTTTTAGGCAGATTCTCAGGAGATGGACGATCCTCATGTTCGCCAAAAACAACAGACTCGACCCCATCTGGACTGACTAACACCGTATTAGACCACCAGACTCTTCCACCATCATGGGCAAAAGCAACACCATCGATTAATTTTTCTACAGCACCTATTTTATCAATAGGAATTTCAAGTTTGACCCAATCGCCAGCAGGTGGCAGATTACCCATCGAAGTAGTAGATGCAGGCAGAAATTCCTTGGCATAGGGCTCGACCTTGTCACCCCAACCTAAGAAACCACGGGCATGACGATAAAATGTCCGCAAGAACCAAAAGGCTTTTTCATTATTATTTCTCAACGAAGCAAGATCAACTTCGCCATAAGAGGCAGCATAAGTCCAGCGACCATCTGCTTTAACGAAAGCCATCAGATTTTTGGGTGTTGCCTTGGAATCCAATTTAACCCAGGTAACAAGTTTGCTACCTTTGGCCCATTTTTGAGGGTGGGCAAGATATTGAACCCCATGTGGCACCCAAGAAAGAGAATCTGGTTCGCCACCCGGGGCATGATATCCATCTGATTCATCCCGAAAAATATGCGGGTCAGCAGTAACACGAGACTTTCCAACCGGGGACTGTTCCAGAGATTGCCTGTAATTTCCAAAAGTTAAGCCATGAGTAGAGGCAGCAATTAAAAGAGTTTTATCCCCTTTCTGGCGAACCATGTTTTCAAGTTGGGGAGAAATCGAAATAGCGGGCGTTTTTTCATGGGAATAAATAAAAGGGTGGAGGTGTCGGACTTCGGCCTGCAATCCGCGGAAAACCGAAGGATCTCCGGGGCCATGGGCAACTTGCCAACCCCTGGCGCCTCGCATTAACTCAACATAAACATGATACCTCCAGCGTTCATACGGAACACTTTCATACATTTGAGGACGAAGCCAAATAGTTTTTTTCTGGCCTTCAATCAAAGGTTTCAAATCGGTGTGAAGAGGCGCGGGGTACCAAGGTTCGGTTTCAGGATCAAAAACATCAAAAAAAGTAGCACGCTCCAATTCAAGACGGTTCCAATAACCACCGTGCCCAACCATGACTGGTTTTCCAGTTGCCTGCCTAAGGAAATCTACATCAGCTTTAACATCATCAAGCTGTTTTTGCGTCATCGGTGTAAAATAAGCAAAGGTCTCTTCGGGCCCTGGAGAAACAGAAGCCACCATAGGCGCAGTACGAAGATACTTTAAATGATCCGCAGGCCAAGGCTTTGCTTTAGGGGGCATAAATGCAGTAGAAGTATATAGACCTTGCTTCCATAATGCTTCTAGTTGTACCTGAGTATAAAACTTAGGTATTTCAACATGGCGTTCGCAATTAGTATCCCACAATTCTCTGGATTTAAGATTGCCACCATATCTGTCGTAAAGCCCCCAAGGTTTTAAATTCGACAAATCATAATACTTCCCAGAATCTGCGGGGCCATCATAAACAGGGTTATGGCCATACGCGACTCCCCAAGGCATCCAGGGTTTCCCATTGATTAAAAAATCCCCAAACTCATTTATTTTGGCTGATTCAATCGCAGGTTGCGGAGCATCATGAGCAAGCCTGCAAAAAGAACTAGAATCAACAGTCCAAGAAGGCTTTCCATCTAAACTGATGGCGCTCGCCCGAACGAACCAGTTGCGTTGTGGATTATCAAATGGCTGAAGTGGAAGAAACGAAACATCTAAATCAGTTATCAGCATATTGCGAAGATCATCGAGAACGCCAAACGGGATTTTAGATCGCTGTTTCAATATCGCATCAGGGTTGGCAGGAAGGGTGAAAGATTTAAGAACCTTCCCAGAAACCTTTTCAGTAACATCAAGCTTAAGCTCTTTAATTCGAGTCATTTCAGAATTTGTCAGCCCAAAATTAACTCTTACAAACTGTTTTTGGGTCGGTTGCATATAAAGGGACCCAAGCTCTAAATCAATCGGTACAGTCCAAGTCGAAACAGAATAATTTGATGATGCAATAACAACTTTTTTGGCATCTAAAAGTGACAGCACAAAAGGCTTTTCGTGATAAGCCTTACCACCATCTGAAAGGTTATAAGCGATGCTAACAGGAGCAGTTTTGATTTTACCAACACGAATAGGGCTACTAATAATGGGGGCAGCTTCAGTACCATCGGCCCACTGCATTTGTAGATAGAAATCAGCATCAGGACCGGGATTTTTGATTTGAGCTGTTATATGGTTAATTCCTAAAAGTTGTTCTCCAAGATCAAGGTTTGAAAGATGTGCAGCTATCGAAACTGGAATTTTAGAAATCGGAACAACGCCTCTTGCAGATAAATCTTGAGGAGTACTTTCAGGCTCAAACACTTTAACATCATCCCACCAGACAATGCCCAGAGCGTTTTGCTGAGGTTGATGGCCGGTTCCCCCCAAGGTGTAGCCATTCATCCCTCGAGCGCAAAGTTTTAACCGAATAGATTTGAGCGGTGTCGAAGAAGAAAAAACCTGTCGAATCTGGCGCCAATCCGAATTACCAAAAGAAAGAGGATTCTTATGAAGGTAATTAAAACCGTTAAGCCTCTGACCATTTTCATCTTCTGCATCTAGCTGCAACATGCACATTTGGTGGGTTTTAATCCAAGCCGAAACCTCTACCAAGCGTGGTTCTTTTTGATTTAAAGCAATGGGTTCGCTGATGACGCAAGTTTCATCGCCGGTGGGAACATTCATTTGTAAACAAGACTTGCCAGAATAGGGTGCAAGATGATCAACCGCAACGGTTCCGCGATTATCCGAGTTACTATTGTGCCAAGTGTTAAAAATATAATAAATTCCTGGAGGAAAATATCGGAAACGCTGGGGTTTGGACCAACCCAATGGGTAACCGATATTATCAGTTTCAAAATCACCATTTTTGAATAGATTGGGGGATACAGGCCCGGGTTCAACCAACGATGTTTCCAATAATTCTACTGAACCCGTTTTCCCTATGCCGTATTCAATTTCACAAACTACCGCCATGGGTATCATTGCCCCCAAAGTTGCGAAAGTTTTTTCTTTCATTGCAATTTCTAACCAGCTAGCAGCGCTCAATTTTACTTCAACGGTTTTATTTGCATAGGTACCTTCGGGGAGAGGAATTTTTACAGTTGCGATAGAACTCTTGGCGGTGGAAGGTTCATTGGAAGCGACATTGGACCAAGAAACTGATAAGGACACAGCATCCTTGGGAATATCTTTCCCAGCAATTTTTGCAGAAAAAGTGAGGTCTCGAACAAGGGACAAAGGTTTTGAGCTATGGACTGGAGTAACACTTGGGTAACCACCTGCATCAGGCCAACCCGCAAGCTTTTTGGGATTATGGATGGCTATCCAATTTACAGTTTGAGTTGCCTTTGAAGGGGAATTTAAAATCAATTTACGCTGGCCACGAGGCTTATCTGCATCACGCCATTCCCAAGATCCGGTTATTTTCCAGGCATCCGGATTATAATCCCGTCTATTAAATACTTCAGTAGTGTAATTCCAATGATGATTTTTCAATTCAGGGATGTAAGTAATCCAATCGTCTTGAAAATCACCATTCCGAAGTAAATTACCTTGAGCCAAAAGATTCTGCCCACCACAAAGCAAAGCAACAAAGGCTAGTACAAACGAGCAAAGCAACTTTTGATGCTGCTGTGTTAAGAATCTCACCTTGTGAAGCTTAGCAACTATTAGTTTATTATATATCTGTTTTATATTTTGAATACGAATTTCAAACATAGCGGACATCCTAATATGGGCAAGAAACATAAATTTGACGACAAGAAAAATAGCAGAACCACATCTTAATGCAGTAGAATTATCTTGCAACCAAAATAAATCAAGCAATCACAAAAAGACCAGGGAGGGCCTAGTCTCAAAACGAAAAATCGATGTTTAAAAGTTTTTGACAAACTTAATCGTATCTGCCGCTTGCTTCAATTGGCCAGATATCTACCACTTTGCCGCTGCGTGATGCAACAACACTTCGGTGAAGGTTCATCGTTGCGCAACAATGAGCAGTAACCACTTCGCGTTTATCACCTATTTCGGGCAAAGGAGAGTCAACACATTCGACCCGGGTATGTTCTTCCGCTAATTTAAAAATCTTTTCGTCGGGCCTGCCTTTTATAATTGGCATACCGAAATCTTTTGAAATTGCTTTACTACCAGCATCAAGAACATAAAGCCCAGGGCGCCTGCTAATCACAGTAGAAAGAACAGTAAGTGAAGGCTGAAACTCCGGACGAGCCTGATGATAAATGCAATCCATAAGTAAGAATGAACCTGGTTGAATTTCGTCGATCCCGTCTGTTTGAACGGCAAATTCCCAAGTACCCGTCCCTGCAGTTGTAACCAAGGGTACCTCTATCCCTTCATTTTCGATCAATCTTCTAGTGTCCACCAAAGATTTGAGTCCTTGAAAAGCCTTAGCTGTTTTTTCAGGACTACCCAACATAAGTTGGAGATGGCCATCGTACCCCTGAAGGCCAGAGAACCTAATGTTTTTAGTTGCTACGATTTTTTTCACAAGATCCAAAGTAGGTATACCAGGGAAAGTACCACACCGGTTCATCCCAATATCAACTTCGGCAAGAACATCGAAGGAAGTATTAAATTTTTGAGCAAAGTTGCTTAAAGCAAAGAGATGCTCCTCACAATCGATGCAAACTTTAACATTGGCCTTTGTTTTTAAAGAATCAACACGGGCAATTTTAAGATCACCCACGATTTGATTTGCGATCAGAATATTTTTTACACCTATATCAGCCAAAACCTCAGCTTCATTAAGTTTGGCGCAAAGAAAAGAACTATGCCCCTTCCCCATTAAATATTTAACCAAGCCACCACATTTAAGCGATTTAAAATGAATACGAAGATTTTTCCCATTTAACCCATTTGTCATGGTTTCAAGATTCTTATCTAGAATATCCAGATCAATAATTAATTGAGGTGAATCTAAGTCAAAGACCGAAGCATATTGGTTCCCACTCATCACATACCCCCTAATTTAAATTGAACTTAAAGAATCCAATTTAAAACATGATAATCCTTTTTAATTATAAAGCGTAACTATAAACCTGCTCTTGACGAAAACACTATGTTTGTGAAATAGCCATCTTCCATAGGTGATAATCATTAATTTCTAGGTATTGCTTCAAATTTTATGAGTATGAATGATTGGAATAAAACTGATCCGATAAGAAAACGCCAAAGCAAATGGCGAACTGCGTGGCAAATCCCGTTGTTTATTTTAAGTTTAGTTGCGTTAGGGATGGCCAATTTCCACAAAGCATCAACAAAAAACAAACCAAGTGATAAGAACAGTATTGTGTTTGAAAAGTTAAATGCACTTGTAAAAGCATCAGATTTTAATGCAGCACAATCGGCTTGCAGAGAAATTATTGAAAAAACGTCCTCGAATCCAATATTACAAAGTCAGGCTAAAATATATTTTGCTGAGATCTCACTACTAAAAGAGGAAAGCGAAACCGTCGTTATTGACTGGGATGAAGCATTAAAAACATTAAAAAGCATCCAGCAAGAAAATCTTTCAGAAGATGAAAAACAAAAGTACAAGTTCTTATATGCCAAGGCTTGCATTTTGTTGAAGGTAGAGATGAAAGAGGCGTTAGAACAATTGGAAAAAGCAAATCTTGAAGCGGATAGAAATCCAGAGTGCTTAAATTTGCTATCACTTGGATACATAAGATCACTAGAGCCAGATTTTATCAAAGCCCTCAAAGCCAACGAAGAGTTCAGAAACATACCACTTCTATCAGAAGAGAAGAGAATTCCTGCACAAATATTAGGCGGGGAATTACTGATGAAATTGCAGCGCCCAGATGAAGCAAGAAAAGTACTTCAAAACATCAATTCGCGTAAGAACCCGAGCTTAGAAATCAAAGCAAGACAACTTCTCGCACTCAGTTACATGGAAGAAAGTCTTTGGCTTGAATCTGTCAATATTTGGAAACAAGTATTAGATTCACCTAAAGAGGTATTAACTGATGCTGGAAAGCCTTTATATTTTTTTGGTGTATGCTTAAAAAAGATTGATTTAATAAAAGAAGCAGAAAAAGCTTGGGCTGAATGCGAAGAAAAAAGCCAATCTGATGAGCGCTATGCAGCTTCATTCCAGCTAGCGCAAATTCACTTTGAAAACAAAAATCTCCCTCAATTAACCAATAGCCTTGAAATGTTGGTTCGAAATTGCAAATCGGAGGAAGACTGGAAAAACAAATATTTCAGCACGAAACAAGTGCAAAACATGTTTGAAAAAGCACAAATAGAATCTGTCCAGCTTTCAAATTTTGAATTATCTTTAAGAATCAATGATTCACTTCAAAAAGTATTCCCCCTTTACATCGCATTAAGTTTCAGGGCAGATATTTTTAATTCATGGGCGGAAGTAAAGCTCAAAGAATCATCGGAAATATCCGATAGCGCGAAGATAAAAGCATTAAAGCAGGCCAGTACGAAACTACTGATTGATGCTGCCAACTTAAATGTAAAATCATCGAATCAGCCCAAAAATGCATCAAGGTCTTTAGAAGAACTATGGAAGGCGATTACTAGATATCGCAAAGGCAAAGATCTGCCCAAAGCTCAGGAATGTCTGCTAAAATTCATAAATTCAGCAGGTACAGACAGTCGTTTAGGAAACGCCCTTTATCAACTGGGTGATGTGCAAAAAGAATCAGGAAATATCGATGAAGCCAAAAGCTCGTATTTAACATCATTAAAATACCGGGGGCCGCATACTTATAATGCAAGGTACCAACTCGCATTAATCCACATCGAGAAAAACGAACTGGACCAAGCGGAAGAAACTTTAGAACAAAATCTGCAACTTCTTCGATTTGAACCTGACACCGATGCTCAAGAAAAATCGTTGTTCGCAATTGGCTCGATATTTTTCCAACGAAAAAATTATCGCATGGTTGTCAGGCGTTATGAAGAAGCCCTAGAACGATTTGGCAAAAACAATCAGGCAGTAAGGGCAAGACTGCAACTAGGCGAGGCATACCGCCAACTTGCGAATCAAGAACAACAAAACTTCATCCTTGGAGAAAAAACAACGGATGAAACCAAGACTCATTACCAAGCAGAACATCGAAAATGGTTGCAAAAATCTGCTGAAACCTATCAGGATTTGGAACAACTTGCTGACTCCCCACTTGGAATCACACAACTTTCAGAAGAAGAACGGCTACTCATCCCATTGCTTGCTGCAGAATGCAAATTCAACATGGGCCAATACGAAGCGGCTATGCTTATTTACACCAGATTAGCTGCCAAAACCCGGGGTAAAAAAGAAATGCTTCACGCCTTGGGTGGTATGGTTCGATGCCATTCAGCTTTGGGCCAATTCGACCTCGTTGCCCAAAGATTAGCAGAGCTTAAATCCCAATTAAATGACATGGACGATTCGGTTCGCAAAGAATGGGAACCATGGCTGGCTATTGCAAGCAAACCAATTCAAAAATAGTTCTTCAAAATATTCTTCAACCCTTCCTTTCTTTTATTCATAAAACATACCCATGAGATTCTCCTTGGGTTACCTTGGATTCTCCCTGGTTCAACCAGGCTACAATTATTTAACTTTGCCGGAGGTTCTGTCATGGCTCCTAAGGAAAACAAAACTAGTTTAACTACAACTGAAGGCATTGGAAGAGCGCCCAATCGGGCCATGCTTCGCGCTGTCGGGTTTCATGATGATGACTTTGATAGACCCATTATTGGAGTAGCTTCCCTTTTCAGCGATATCACCCCTTGCAATTCGCACCTCGACAGGCTTGCTCGAAAAGGGATTGAAGGAATTCGAACGGGTGGCGGCGTGCCACAAATTTACGGCGCACCCACTGCCTCCGATGGCATTATGATGGGCCACCAAGGCATGCGCTATAGCCTAGTTTCACGCGAGGTCATCGCAGATAGCCTTGAAGTAGTCAGTGCTGGTATGAACCATGATGGTTTAATTGCGGTTGGCGGTTGCGACAAAAACATGCCCGGCTGTGTCATGGCAATGGCTAGGCTCAACATACCAAGTATTTTCATTTACGGTGGGAGCATCCTACCTGGCATCGGGCCTGCTGGTGAGGATATCGACATTGTTTCCATTTTTGAAGCAGTGGGTAGGAATCAGGCAGGAACCTTGGATAAAAAGGGCGTCCATAAAATCGAATGCGAAGCTTGCCCTGGTGCGGGTTCGTGTGGCGGCATGTACACCGCCAACACCATGAGTTCTGCTATCGAAGCCATGGGGCTTTCGCTTCCTTATGGCGCAAGCAACCCTGCAGTAAGTGCCGCCAAAGAAAGAGAAGCTTTTTTAGCGGGCAAGCAAGTGGTTCAACTTGTAAAAGACAATATCCGCCCTAGAGATATCATCACTCGTAAATCACTTGAAAACGCTTACACTTTTGTTTTGTCGCTTGGTGGTAGCACCAATGCGCTTTTACATTTGATGGCAATTGCAAAAGAAGCACAGGTGGAGTGGACCCTTGCAGATTTCGATCGAATTGGGGCAAAAGTTCCTCACCTTGCAGATTTGAAGCCAGGTGGCAGATATGTGATGCATGATCTTCACAAGGTTGGCGGAACTCCTCCAGTTCTGAAGGCGTTGCTAGATGCAGGGTTCTTGCATGGTGATTGCATCACTTGCACAGGAAAAACCCTTGCAGAGAATCTAAAGGATGTCGACACCATTTACAAAAACCCAAAGCAAGATGTAATAAGGCCTTTAAACAACCCATTGCATGCTTCAGGGCATATCGTTGTGCTGCATGGCAACCTTGCACCAGATGGCGCTGTCGCCAAGATTGCTGGATTAAAAAGCAGCAAAATAACTGGTCCTGCAAAGGTGTTTGATGGTGAAGAAGCTTGCTTCCATGCGATTCAAGAAAGGCAGATCAAGGCTGGCGATGTTGTGGTAATTCGTGGTGAGGGCCCCGTTGGTGGACCTGGCATGCGCGAAATGCTTTCTGTCACTGCAGCATTGGTAGGCCAAGGGCTTGGCGAAAGTATTGGTCTCATAACCGATGGTCGTTTTTCAGGTGGCACACACGGTTTGGTTGTGGGCCATGTTTCTCCTGAAGCTTGGGTGGGCGGGCCTATTGCTTTGATCAACACGGGCGAAACTATCACCATCGATGCCGAAGCTAAGATGCTGAAAGTTCACATAGATGATGCGGAACTACAAAAGAGGAAGGCTGCATGGAAAACTCCTGCGCCCAGAGAAAAAGCAGGCGTGCTAGCTAAATATGCGAAGTGCGTGAAATCAGCTTCTGAGGGTGCAGTTACTTATTAATTAAGTAATGATTGGCAGAGACTAGTTCCAGTTATAACGATTAAAACGACCCGGAAACATAGGCGCTTTGGCCTTTCCGGGTCTTTTTGTTTCATCTTCCCCTCAACTTTTGCGATGATTCATCCTTGTACTTTCTTAAGGGATGATTCAATGGAACTTTCTTCTTTAATTATTGCTCTAAATCTTATCAGTTCAAATCCAGTTATTGTAGATGGTGTTGTAGGTAGACCGACTCCTGCAATTCTTTTTGCAGATCCACCTCCACCAGAGAAAATGGTTTTCTATCCTAAAGAGAGCGCCTACAGCCATTGGCAAAATCTTGCAGTCGATAGACTGGGAAACTTCAGACCACGCGTTGTTTATTCACCTAATGGTTCTTTTTATCTTTACAATGGAATGTCCTACCCGTTCACAGATTCACGGACAGGGAATTTCGCCCCCACGGAGTTAGGGTTCAAATCTTTTTACGCACCTAAGTCGGAAGTAGAAGTAATAGAAGTTATTAAAGAAGAAGTAATAATCGAAGAAAAAAAATAACGGCATCCAACCCCCCGAGGCTAAGCCTCTTTTTTTGGATGCCGCATTGAATTGGTAAAACCGATTAGCGGAAGAAACCCATCCAGAAGCTAAAGAGTTGTGTTCGGTCTGTATCTGCCTTGACGATTGGGAAACCAAAATCCAAAGCAATAGGTGTTGGCCCCAACATTGGAACCACAAACCTTAAACCTGCACCAGCAGAAACTCTGTAATCAGTTATTTTACTGATGTTTGCTTCAACCGTACCGCTATCAATAAACCCGACCATAAATATCTGATCGTTAGCCTTAAGAGGAACCTGGTACTCCATAGAGTTCAGGAACATGAAGTCACCACCAACCATGTAACCATTTGTATTCGGGCTAACACCTCTAAACTGGAAGCCGCGCATCGATCTAAAACCACCTGCAAAGTATCGTTCGTAAACAGGAGTTTCATCACCAGCCCAAGAGAACTGGGAACGAAGCGCCAT
>CAMDHK010000129.1 GCA_945897965.1 Candidatus Kuenenia stuttgartensis
GGTGCTCATATCACCTGAGTTTTTAATTTGGTTCCTTGCAATGCTGGATCGGGCAAGGTCTTGAAGCACCCAGCGAAGGTTTTGCGATGCGAGTTTGAAATAGGAGGCTGTATCTTCGGGAACCAAGCCATCGAGCATTTTGTGAAGTCGGATGACTAGTTTTTGGGTAATGTCATCGGTTTCTTCGAGGGTGCAGAGGTTGGGGTGTTTTCGGAACATTTTTCGGGATAGGCGTTGAAGCCGCTCTAAAGAGTGTGCGATTAACTCTTCGCGGGCTTTGGGTTCCTTGGCTTTAAGCTTAGCCAATAGAGCGTTGATTCGGGTTGAGTGCTCAAATTCGTTCATTAAGGATATTATGCAAAATTATAACCAAATTTAAAATGAATATTGAGTAATAAATAATCTTTTTAAAATACTTAGTGAAATCTTGGCATAGTTTGTGACGCGCCCGCGATAGATAAGTAGTAGTCTTGTTTTTGAATATTTAATTGCAGGGTGAAATATGAAACAAAAAAATCAAAGTTCTAATACTTTAATTTTTATTATGCTGAAAACATTGGCCGTGGTTATGGTTCTGATCACTTGCGGTTGCGGTGGGGAATCCCTTGGAGTAGAAAAAAAAATTCCAGGGCTACAAAAAGTTGCTTTACAAATTTTTATGGGGCCCGATCTTACCCCTGACCCAAAAGTGGATGAGCAACTTTTCATGATAAGGCAATTGGAGTACTTATACTCTCAATGGCCAAGAGATTTTGATGACCCAATAAAAGTTGCAAAAGACTTAGCAAGTGTTCGTCAGCGTCTTGTTCGAGGGCAAGAATATGCTAAAGAAAAAATAATGGAAAAAAGATTGATAGACATGTATGAAGAATCTATTAAGTTGGCGGATACTTACGGTAATTTTTTAAAAAATATAAAACTAATAGATGGTGACTTTTATGACAAGAAAAGTTCGGAAGATGTTAATAATGTCATTGATAATGCAAAAGAAGGATTTGGTCTTGGCACCGCCTTGGCTGTGGCTGGATTTGAACCAATATCAGCATCCGCAATTATTGTTGGAATGATGATCAAGTCTGCAATTGATAGTAACAGTCGGAATAAAAAACATGAAAGGGAAAAAGCTTTCGCAATTGAAAAAGAAACAAATAAGTACTTAAGCGAAAGGAGTAAGACATTTGGTAAAATTGAAGTTCAAGTTGATGTACTAGCTGAAAAATTAAAATTGGAACCATTGGAAGTTGGGTTTGATCAAGAAAATAACGATGATGAGAAAGTTTATAAAGCTTGGAAAGATCGGGACCTTGAGTTTCTTTTGCTTCGAGTTAAAAACTTAAAAAAGATTAGGCCTCGGGACCCATTTGTTTATTTTGAAAGCGGACTTATTTTAGATCAAATTTCTCAAGTTAAAAGTGACACTAATACCCTTAAATCTGACAGCGATTGTGAAGATGTCTTAAAATTAGCCCTAAATGATTATATTCGTGCTGTACAACTGGTTCCAAAAGGAAAACAGCATAATTTTATTCGAGCTGACTTTATGAAATCTGCTGCTACTAGTGCATCTAAACTCTTATATCATTCGAAAAAAAAAGATGAACTTCCCGTTTGGCTTGCGAATAGTGCATTAGAAATCCAGCCTTTAGATTCATCTGGGAGTTTTAGGATAATTAAAGCTTATGCTTTAGCTCGAAACGGAAGGCACGATGAGTCACTTCAAACCTTTGAAGATTGTAAACCAATCATAGGTGATAATTATAATGTTTATTATAATTGGGCTTGTTTATTAAGTTTAGCTGGAAAATATGACGAATCCTTCGAAAAGCTGAAAATAGCTTGGGATAAAGGTTTTAAAAATGTTAAACAAATAAAAAGGGATCGGGATTTATCTGCTCTTAGGAATCAAAAGAAAACGGATTTTGACAACCTTATAAAAACATCAATCGTAGCAGGGATTGATTATGGTTTTGTGTGGAATAATGTTGGATTTACAAATAATTCTGGATTTGATTTAAGAAATTTTGCTACAAGGAATATTTGGTTTGATAAAAATGGGAAAGAATATATTGAAGTTTATTTCGCTGAAAAATTTCCTAATAAAAACACATTATGGCATAAAGGTGTTTTTGATGAAGCATCCCAATCACAATATCGTGATTTTAAATTTTCTTATATATGCAATGAAAATAAGTCTTTTAATCCAATTGGAGTATTAGATTGCAAGGGTTCCTATAATGGGCACGCAACCCATATGGCAATGGATTGCTCAGATATTCAAAGTACAGAAAAAATTAAATTAGAAGTTTTTCCAGAAAAGGAAAATGTTCGTGTTGCCGTAAATGGTGTTACAATTATCACGAATTCTCCAGTTGAAGACTGTTCTGCCAAACAAATTGAAAAAACGAGTTCGGCTGTTGCATTTTTTGATAATAAAAAAGTTTACGGTTGGTATCAGTTACCTAAAGATATAGAACGAGGGTTTATTCGGAGTTTTTGGGTTGAAAAAGAATAGCTGGATTCCGTATTCCTTTTTTTTTAATTTTCTTTTTTGATAAGTACCATATTTCTTGAATATATAACGAGGATGGGTAACTTTTAAAATTATGTTGTTAAGGACTAAAAGAATGACTTTCAAAAATTGTTTTTTAATGTCTGCATAAAAGTGAGAAAAAGGGAAATGGTTCTTTTTCGATAGTGGGGCTAAACTAAGGATTAACCTTTACTCTTAGGATTCTATCATTAGGAGCGTAATATCTTCTGTTTACTTTAACTGTGCACTGTAGAAAATCGTGGGAAAAATTCTTGATTTATTTTTTGTTTGTTTTGCTCTATTTTTATAGTATTACACTAATGGTATAGTAATATAATTTAAGGATATTCAATATATGTTTTGAAAGTCTTTCCAATTGTCGCCGTTGCGATTGGCTGGATAACTAAATTTAACGGACGGGAGTGAGAATTGTGGCTAAAATTAATCGTCGTAATGCTTTGAAGTGGTTTGCAACAACAGCAGGTGTACTAGCCTTTACAAGCAAGGCAATGGCAAAAGAATGTTCTTCTTGCAAGGGATCTGGCACTAGCCCTTTCGACTGCTCTTTTTGCAAAGGTACTGGCAGGTCGGGTGGTTTTAAATGTTCTTTTTGCAATGGCAAGGGTTTCTCAAAATGCAGTTCGTGCAATGGCAAGGGCCAAGTATAAGGTAGGTTTGCTTCTTTACAATGATTTGTCAATCATTTTTTAGCTGTTTAAATTAGCCATAACCTAAACGGTTTATGGCTAATTTTTTATAAAGGCAAGTAAAGAGGGTCAGGTCTCTTTGATTATTTTAGTGGGATGCCGTTAGGTGAAGTACAGGTGCTAAAACTGAATTCAATCACAAGTATTCTGTAAAAATCCTTCTTGCATGATATGTTGACCTTCCTGTTTTCAATAAAGCCAGAATCAAAAATGGACCCCCGTTATTCAACGAGGGTGACGAAGGTACGGGCCGAGCTAAAGGTTCAATTGGTTTCGCCAATACTCTTTTAGTCATTCCCGCGAATGCGTGGAATCCATAAAGAAAACCAACTAGGAATGGACCCCCGTTTTTCAACGAGGGTGACGAAGGCACGGAGCAAATTGAAAGATTATTTGGCCGATGCCCTTTTGCTTTTCTTTTCCGTGTAATTCCGTGTAATTCCGTGTTAATCCGTGGCAAATCTTGTCTTCTTCTTCTATATTTTTCCGTGTTAATCCGTGGCAAATCTTATTCTTCTCTCGGTTATCTTTTTCGTGGCTCAGTTTATTTTTCCCCAGAGGTGTTTCAAGAAGAATTCTTGTCTTCTGCGATGTGCGTAGGGGCTTTCGCCCGAACCATGGCCGCCGCCTGGAATCACAATAAGATCGAAATCTTTTTTGGCTTTGATCAGTGCATCTGCAACTTGCATGGTCGTTGCAGGATCCACATTGCGATCAAGTTCGCCCACGGTAAGAAGCAGCTTGCCTTGCAATTTTCCTGCATGAACAGTGTTTGAACTTTTTTCGTAAGATGCATCAATAGGCCAACCCATCCAGAGTTCATTCCACCAGACTTTATCCATGCGGTTATCATGGCAGCCACAATCCGCTGCGGCTGCTTTATAAAAGTCGCCATGATCGATAAGGGCTCGCATCGCATTTTGGCCCCCTGCACTGCCGCCATAGATTCCGACTTTCTCGAGATTCATTTGTGGAAAGTTTTTGGCAGCGCCTTTCATCCACAAGATGCGATCAGGGAAACCAGCATCAGCGAGGTTTTTCCAGCAGATATCGTGAAATGATTTGGAGCGCCAGTTGGTGCCCATGCCATCGATTTGCACGACGATAAAGCCAAGTTCGGTCATAGCTTGTGCTCTGGAAGAGATGCGGAATTCTTTGGGTACATGAAAATCATGAGGGCCTGCGTAGATCTGTTCGATTACCGGATATTTTTTATTGGGGTCGAAGTTTGAAGGCTTAAGCACAATGCCAAAGATGTCGGTTTTGCCATCCCTTCCCTTGGCGGAAAAGGGCGTTGGCGTGGGCCAGCCTGCGGCTTTTAATTTCGAATCATCGGTGGTGTGAAGATTCATAATCAGGGCGCCAGTTTTAAGATTGCGTAGTTCGGTGATGGGCGCTTGATCAATCCGAGACCAGGTGGTTACAAAATAATCAGGTTCGAGCGAATGGATATTCCGATGAGTTCCTTGAGAGTCGGTAAGTTTTGTCAGTTGGTTGGTTTCGAGGTTCAGGATTGCGAAGTGGGAAAAGTAAGGGTCCATGTTTGCATGGATGCCAAGCACTTTAAGGAGGATTTGTTTTTTATCTTCGTCAATGCGTTCGACATTACGAACGACCCACTCGCCCTTGGTGAGTTGTTTTTTGATACCACCTTTTGCGCCATCGATTTGGTAAAGATGGTTCCAGCCATCGCGTTCAGACATCCAGATAAACTCTGCATCATCTTTGAGCCAATGAAAGTAGATTTTGTGATTGTAATCGACAAAGGTTTTCGAGATTTCTTCGATAAGGGTGGATGCCCCTCCAGATTTAGCATCGATTGCGACGACTCTAAGAATTTGATGGCCTCGTTGATTGTAAAGGAAGGTGAAGCGGGATGAGTCTGCTTTCCAGCGGAGGTTGTTGATGCTCCAGGGGTTATTGAAAAGCGATTTATCGAGTGGGATTTCCTTCATGGTTTTGATGCTAAACAGGTGGGGGAAATGCTGATCGAGCTTGTCGCCTGGCTTATCGTAATTGAGGGAGATAAGTCTGGGTTGGAGTTGATCTTTTGGCGAAGATTCGATGAGGTTGATGATTCTGCCATCGCCTTGGGTGGATTTAAAAGCGACGAAGGCGGAGGAATCTGGGGCCCAATGAATAATACCTTTGTAGCCATTTTTAGCAGAACCATCGGCGGTGAGTTTGATTTCATCTTTAGGTGGGTTAAGGCCTTTGATAAAGATGTTGGAATCGCGAAAGATAATTTGCCAATTGCCATCGGGGGAAGTGTTAGCGGGCTTGTTGGGTTTGCGTTCTTGGTTTTTTTGTGGTTGAGGTGCGGGACTACTTTTGGTGATGCGCACGATAGCTTTCTCGGCTTGGGCTTTATAGGCGGAGTGAAGTTTGCCCATGGAATCTTGAATAAGCCAGATGTGATGTTCGAAGGTATGTTGTGAGCGTTTTTCGCCTGGTTTGATTTTGCCATAGGATACTTTTACACCTACGGAAGAGAGCCAGAATATTTCGATCGATTCAGGGAGTTTATTTTCGAAGGTGAGGTTGGTTGCGGCTCCTTGTTTGGTGCTGGTCTTGGGGATGTCTTGGATGGGTGCAAGCACTTCCATGTCCTTGTTAATCTTTTTTAGTTCCCAAGGTTTAATGGTGGCTTCATATGCCTGGCCTTGGAGGAAGAACGAAAGCTTGCCCGTGGATTCATCTAGTTTTAATTGTTCGAGATCAAGTTTGTTAGTTGGTTCAGCGGGGGCTTTGAGTTGCAGCAATGATTTTCGCAAAAGATCATGATCGAAGAGGGGCATTTTTTCTTTTTTGGAAGGGTTGACCAAGAAGAAGGATTTGATGTTTTTATCATCGGAGGATTTGAACCAAAAGTTCCCTTGGTTGCCAATGGGTTGGGGATCGATGGTTTCTTGTTGGACAAGATTTCGGAAGCGTTTATCGAAGGAAGCAGCGCGTTCAAAATCTTCTGGGGTTCCTTGTGCCCATGCCAAAGAAGGAACGACAATGAATAGAAACAAAAAAGCAAAGGAACGCATCATTGCAAAAACTCCAAATATAAAATCCTGCGGAGGGGCTTACTTTTCGATGCCAAACTTCCCATTCAAAAATGAAATAGCTTTGATGGAAGTTACGGGAATATAAAAAGTAAACGCAGAGGCAGCATCTTCGATAACAAGGTAATCGGAACCTATTTCAACGATTTTATGGCCGATGGGCAGATTTGGAAGAACTTGGATGGAATAGTTATGGCCGTTATCTTTTAGGGTTACAATCTGGCCTTTTTTAAGATGTTTGAAGACAGAAGTTTTGGGGTTATCTGCAGCGTCAAGTGTTGAGCCATTTAGGTAAGTGCCAAGGGTGAGGGCAAGAATTAAGATTAGGGGGGATGTTTTCTTCATGGGTGAATTCCTTGAACAAGAACTACTGGGGAAAGTAACTTGTATAATCATCGCAGCTTGAAGAATGATTTAAAAGCGATTTGTGGAAGGTTCTTGAGGCGTGTTATCTTCAAGAGGTTGGAAGCGGTATGCCCACCAGGCGACTGCGCCGAGGACTAGGCAGACCGAATAAACATCGAAGAGTGGATCCCATTGTTCCCGGCCTGAGAATCCCTTCTGCGAGCGGTAATCAGAATAGAATCCAACAAACCATTGCGAAGCGATTGCACCAACGGTGCCCATACCATTCATCAAGCCAAAGAGTGCGCCCACATGAGCGCCAGATTGAGGAATTGCAACTGACCACCAGTTAGGGAGTGTTACATGCATGGCACAAAAAGAGGCACCCCAAAGCGATGCAAGTGCCCAAGGATTATCGCAGCGGATACCAGTGTAAAGGCATATCGCAGCAACGAGGTAGCAGGATATGCCAAGATAGCGCCTGGCATCCACCGAGTTCGAAAACCAAGAGGGGATTTTGTCTGCGAGCCAGCCACCAAACAACATGCCTATTGCAGAACCAGCGAGCACCATGGAAGAAAGTTTTCCTGTGGTGATGTTGTCGAGTCCGCGGGCAGAAGAAAGGTATTTGGGAAACCAAGAATAAAAGAAGTAGGTATAGAATGCACCTAGGATCATGATGAGGGATAAGACAAGGATACCTCGGTTGGTAAGTACGCTGCGCCAAGGAATGGGTGAATGGGTGAAGGGTTGCAAGACGGAATCGGATTGAATCTTTTTAAGTTCGAGTGAGTTGACTGCGGGGTGTTGTGCGGGGTTATCGCGGAACCAATACCAGAATCCTAAAGCCCATAGGATTCCCAACGCGCCAAAGACTGCGAAAGTGTATTGCCATCGGATGGATTCGATGAGGGAAGCTGCAGCAATGGGTGCAGCGACTGCGCCGAACTGTGCGGAAGCGAGCATGATACCCTGAACCCTGCCCCGTTCGGTGATGGGGAACCAGCGAGAGATGACTCTGGCGGCATTTGGGAAGGCGCCTGCTTCGCCAATGCCAAAAAGAAAGCGGACGGAAAGTAGCGACCAAAAGCCTGTGCAAGCGCCTGTGAATGCGGTGAATGCAGACCACCAGATGACGATGCGGGTAAGAACGAGTCGCGAGCCAAGCCTATCGCCAAGCCTGCCTGTGGGAACTTCGAACAATCCATAGGCGAGTGAAAAAGCCATCATTACATAGCTGATTTCGGTGTTGGTGAGGTTTAATTCTTTTTGGATGGGAACGACGGCTTGCGACATGCAAATTCGATCAAGGTACAATATAGAAGACAAACCGCATAGCCAAAGTACTAGTATAAACCTTGCCTTGGTGGGCGGGGTGGTATTGTTGTTGGGCATCGTGTCATAAGCATGGGCCATGGTGGGCCTTTCCTTTGGTGTTGGATCAAATTTAGCAGCAATTGAATTGAATGTCATTAGCTTAAAGTTGAATCTTGTCGCATAGAGATTAAATGTCTGGTAGAAAGTAGGTATCTACCGCTTGGAGAAATACAGATGCTAATTGGTTATGTAAGTGATGAGAAGTATTCTGCGTTGCCTGATGTGTTGCTTGAGTTCAGCAATGATGTGGGTCAATCATGGGAATGCAGTTCGCGTGCATCAGGTGCGGTGCATCTGGAATTGCCCAAGGGTAACTATCGTGTGGTGCTTCAAAAGCAGGGCTATGGGGCAAAAATCTCGCAGCTTTCTTGGCCTTTGAATACGCAGCATCACTTCCGTATGCTTTCAGATTCTTTGGTCGGCTATGCCTGGCCTAAGCAGGTTTGTTCGGGGGAATCTTCGGAGTTTCGGGTGCATTCGGTGGAAGCGTATAAGCTTGAGCTTTGGCGTTATGGTTGGACCCCTGAGTTTGTTTCATCACTAGGTTGGCATGATGAGCATGCGCCCAAGGCGGTCATGCAGACAACTCCCGATGGCGATTACACTCAGTTTGGGGTTTTGTTTAATCAACTCGGATACGCTAACTCGGTTCATTCCCAGCATGTCAAAGCGCCCGAGAGATCTGGTCTATATTACTTCAGGGCATCCACTGCATCGGGCCAGCAGTTTTCATTTCCTTGGATAGTTGCTCCTAAGAAACCCAGCGCCCGCCTTGCGGTACTGGCCTCGAATCTAACTTGGAATGCTTACAATAGTTTTGGGGGAAGAAGTAATTATATCCATGCAGATGGGTTGCCAAGAACTCCGACGATTAATTCGAGGGCAGAGTTAAAGCGATATTCTGATAGTGGGTTTTTGACTTGGAACAGTGATAATTATCCGCCTTTGTCTTTTGATCGGCCTGAGCCTTACAATCACATCAACTTCGATGAAAAAATCACTGATCCGATTGAAAGTAGGCAGGCTTGTCATCTTGCGCCAGCGGAATGGCGACTTCTAGGCTGGCTTGAGCGGGAAAATTTCGCTTACGATTACTATGCAGAAACCCAATTGCATGATGGCACGCTTGATCTTTCACAATACAAGGCTCTGATCACTTCAGTGCATCCCGAATACTGGACTGAGCCGATGTTTACCCAGGTTAAGAAATGGGTGTTTGAGCAAAAAGGCAGGCTTATCTACCTTGGTGGCAATGGCCTTAACTGCGAGGTAGAGATTAATCCGGATGGCACGATGGTTTGCCATAACGGAAAACTCACGGGGTTGGATACCAAAGGACTGGGCGGGTTTGAAAGTCGTTATGCGATTCGGTATGAATCGGAGGCGGGGCTTTTAGGCGTGGTGTTTACACCTGCGGGGGCAATGACGGGCGCGCCTTATCGAGTGCAGGATGGTATGCATTGGGTGTTTGAAAACACGGGCCTTAAGTCGGGCGATCTCTTTGGTGAAAAGAGTTTGCATAGGCGTTGCCCGGGCGGTGCCTCGGGCCATGAGACAGATAAAGTATCGCCCAGTTCGCCAGCAGGCATCACGCACCTTGCAAAAGGTACCAATGAAAACGAGGGTGGCGCGCAGATGATCACCTTTGACACTCCATCGGGAGGCAAAGTGTTTTCCGTTGGATCGATCAACTATGTTTCATCTTTACCCATCGATGAAAAGGTCTCGCAGATCACCTCAAATGTGTTGCGAAAGTTTCTTGCCTAAACTTAAAGTAGGACTATTAAGATGAAGATAAATAGAATTGAAACCATTGCAATCAATGTGCCTCTTAAGAAGGGGCTGACAGCAAAGACTGCGCATGGAGAACATGCGGTTTCTCCTTATGTGCTTGTGAAAGTTCATACGGATCAAGGCATTGTGGGATTGGGAGAGGCGACTATTTCCGGGCTGTGGTCGGGTGAAACCCAAGGAAGCACCATCGCTGCAATTCGTGATTATATAGCCCCGGTTCTTATAGGAAAAGATCCCCGCGATATTACCCTCGCAAGGCGGGCGATGGATTTCATCATTAAGCTTAATCCATTTACTAAAGCCGCAGTAGAGATGGCGCTTTGGGATATATCAGGCAAGGCTGTGGGTCTGCCTGTGTATCAGTTGCTTGGTGGAAAAGTTCGTGACAAGGTTCGTATTAAATTAGTGGTTTGGGCCCGCGATGTGGCTGGTTCTAGAATCATGGCGCAGCAGCATTTGAAGCTTGGTGTTGATTGCGTTAAAGTGAAAGTGGGGCTTGATCCTGAAACCGATATCGCAAGAGTTAGGGCAGTTCGTGAGGTGTGTGGGCCAAATATCCCAGTTACCATCGATGCCAATTGTGGTTGGACTATTCAGCAGGCACGCTATTGCCTGCGCGAACTTGCAGATGTAAAACTCCTTCTTGCAGAGCAGCCTATTCCAGCAGGCGACCCTGTTGCACTTGCAGAACTTCGCAGAGATACCATTGCGCCCATCATGGCGGATGAAAGCGTATTCACTCTTCAAGATGCATGGCATCTTTCCTACCATCGTGCTGCGGATATTTTCAGTGTCTACCCTGGGAAGCATGGCGGAATAGCTGCCACGGCTGAAATCATTGCCATCGCCAAGGCTGCAGGTATTCGCTGTACCATAGGCAGTAATCTTGAACTGGGGGTTGGCACTGCAGCGATGCTTCATGTTGCAGCGGCGTTTCCTGAAATTGATTGCGATACCTTTCCTGCAGATACCATCGGGCCATTTTATCACGAGGGGGAAATCATCACCCAGCCACTTGATCTCGGGCCACCACATGCGATTGTTCCGAACGGCCCCGGCCTAGGTGTAGAACTCGATGAAAAAGCAGTTGCTCGATTTCGCATTAGTTAAATAGTAGTTCGAAAAAATGTTGTCATCAGCCCCGCCACTGTTAGACTGATTCTTGTTCAAAGATTCACACCATACGAGTACAATCATGATCCGAGCCACGGTTGATTATTCACTTCAAGGTAGGCAGTTTGGCCACCTTTACATTCCCTATTCCTACAACCTTGCTGGCTGGGCAAACCTGATGGTTCCCATTGCTGTGATCAACAATGGCCCCGGCCCCACTGCACTTGTCCTTGCAGGAAATCATGGCGATGAATATCCCGGTCAGGTTGCAGTGATGCGCTTGCTTCGAAAGCTTCAGCCCGAGCATGTGCAGGGAAGGATTATCCTTATCCCTACGCTAACCATGCCGGGGGCTAAGGCCAGCACCAGGCTTTCTCCACTCGATGGCAAAAACTTCAACCGCTGCTTTCCGGGCAATGCTGAGGGCACGCCTTGCGAAGCTTTGGCGCACTATCTTACTACTGTGCTTTTCCCGATGTCTGATATTGTGATTGATATTCATACAGGCGGTAGGGG
>CAMDHK010000130.1 GCA_945897965.1 Candidatus Kuenenia stuttgartensis
AAACGATGCAGAAACCCCCAGCGCAGGAACAATGTTTTTTTGATTTTTAAGACTCAAAACCAACAAGGTAATTCCCGTAGGGCTGATCCCATTAAAAAATCCAACCAACGAAGCAGCTACAAACAAGTACCATACTTCCATGATCCCCACCTTTTAAATATAACCATCACGAATGAACATCGATAAAGTGACATCCATCTCATTTTAATCATCTTAATAAGATATTAAAGCTTACCTCGCCTCGCTTGAGCCATTCCCAACCGATGCACCTATAATCTGCGAAAGAATACAACCAAAAAGAATATAAACCAATACAAACAAACAACTTGTGTTCCATCAAAACAAACTTAAATGCTAAAGCTAATCTTCGAGAAATGCAATGAAATCGCATTATCCAATCATTGTCTTATCAACAACACAAGACACGCATCCAAAGAAGCAATATAATTGCATATTATTGGGGCTATAGCTCAACGGCAGAGCAGGGAACTCATAATTCCTTGGTTCCTGGTTCGAATCCAGGTAGCCCCACTCCTTCCTTTTCATGCTTAAGGCTTAAAAAAATAGTGCTCCGTTTATCAGATCTGCATTGATTTGTTAATGTTTTACAAAAACAACCAAAAGTGGTAGTTTATTTACTTATGGGTTCTTCATTGCATCTGCTATTACTAAATCCCAACCTACGCTTAACGAATTAGAACCATGCAATTTGGTTCACATCGAAAAAGGGCACATATGAAATCATTCCCCAGAATAGTGGCTTTACCTTTTATGGTTGCAATATATATGGGTGGAGCACTTGCCCTTGCTGAAGATTATCATTTTCCTGTTGAATCGAATTTGCGTGTTGGAATAGCCAAGGTGGATATCACGCCACCTGCGGATACTCCCGTGGTTGGTCATGTAAGGCCAACCAACGGAATACGCGATCCGATTCGTGCAGGGGTTTTGGTACTAAGCAACGGGGAAACGCAGGTAGCAATTGTAACCTTGGATTTAATCAGCGCATCTGGAGAAATGGTGACGCAATTAAGGCAGGCAATTGCAAGCAAGACAAAAACGCCTGAAAAAAACATCATGATTGCATCATCTCACAACCACTCTGGTCCGGGCTGGAGCACTGAAGTGGCATGGAGTCGAACTGTAGTAACAAAAATAGCTGCAGCAGCAGAAGATGCTGAAAAATCGATGCGGCCTGTAACCATCGGGTATGGTGAAGATCGCATCGACTTCAATATCAATCGTAGAAAAGTGATTGATGGAAGGGCCTTGGTAAGGCTCGATCCAAACGGCCCGTGTGATCATCGGGTAAAAGTTCTCCGTTTTGATGATGGAAAATCTCTCGAACCCATGGGCATTCTCATGCATGCGGTTTGCCATCCTTGCGTTTTCACTTGGGGCGACAAACTGACGCCTCCTTATCCCAAAGGGTTTCCAAAGATAAGTGCAGATTTTCCGGGAGAGGCCCAGAGTTTTGTAGAGAAAGTTTATGGCACAAAAACTCAGGCGATGTTCTTACAAGGTTGCGCTGGAGATATAAGGCCGAATCTGCCCGGGATTCCCTATCGCTGTGGTGATGAAGCAGATATCAAGTGGACGGGGCGCAGTTTGGGTTGTGCGGTGGTTCGTGCAGCAGACAAAAGCGTAATTCGAGAAGAACTTGCAAAACGAAAAAGCATTTATCCACTAAAATGTTCAACCAGCGTCATAGAGCTTCCCGGCAAGAAAGAAAAATTGAATTGCGAGATGCAAGCGATGAGGGTGGGCGATTTTTTGCTGCTAACCATCCCCGGAGAACCGATGGTTGAGTATGGATTTAAAATTGAAAAAGCGATAGCAGACCGGGCGATCCCAATTGTAATAGGTTACGCCAACGGAAATCTAGGATATATTTGCACTGCGGAATCGCACAAGTACGGTGGTTACGAACCCAACATGTCGCCTTTGCTTCCAGAAGCAGAACCGTTAATCCTTGCGGAACTCGGGCGCCTTGCGGATAAAGTGCTTGCAGATGTTTTTGAATCATTCAAGCCTGAAAAAAAATAGGACAGATTGTTCGTAATTATTAAAGTGTATCTAATTCTTAAAGCAATAATAAAGGAGTGGCCATCATGCGCATATTGAGTTTTATAATCTTGGCTTCCGCGTCATTATTAACAGCCGCAGCAGAACCTAAAACATTACATCCGTTAAGCACAGCACTAACCATGCATGCGTCATTCGACAAAGAAATACACGCAGACTTTTCCAAAGGGGACAGGTTTGGTTATGTGCGCAAAGGCAAAGAGAATGTGAAGGCGGAATCGAATGAAGAAGTAAAAATAGCGCAGGGTACGGGCAAGTTTGGGGGTGCTCTTTGGTTCCCTAAGAAAGGGAATTTCAGACCCCAATTCAACAATGCAAAGGTTCTTGATTACAATGAAAAGAATTGGAGCAGCACGATTTCCGTTTGGCTTAAGCTTGACCCCAACAAGGATTTAGAACCTGGCTATTGCGACCCTGTTCAAATCGTAGGCAACGATACAAAAAAAGGATTTATCTTTCTGGAATGGTCTAAGGACGAATCACCTCGTTATTTCCGTTACGCAATTCGCCCTTTGTTCAACATCTGGAACCCTACGAATGTTCAATGGGCTGATATTCCGTTCAATAAAAGGCCCATGGTTCAGGTCGAAAAAGCACCTTTCTCTAGGAATGAATGGACTCACGTGGTTTTCACAGTCGAAAACATCAACGACAAATCGAAGAAGCCAAAGGGACAGCTATTCATCAATGGTAAACTACAAGGTAGCATCGAGAATTGGGATCTAACCTTGGGCTGGGATCCAGCCCAAGTATTGCTTGTTTTAGGGGCATCTTATGTCGGGCATATGGATGATTTAGGGGTATTCAATCGTGCGTTGAATGACACCGAAGTAAAACACATATTTGAATTAAAGAAAGGCATTAGCGAACTTTATCGCTAATGCCTTTCTTTAAAAATCGAACCAATCATAATGAACTACATATTTGATTCTTAGCAAATAAAGATTACTTGGTAAGACGCTTGACCTTCGCAAGATCGTCTTCAGCTTCCTTGTCTTTACCCATTGCCTTGTATGTATTAGCCCGGTTATTAAACAGCTTTGCATCTGCTGGCTCAAGCTGAATGGCCTTGGTGTAATCAGTAATGGCATCTTCATAATTTTTCATAGCAAAGGCAGAGTTGCCTCGATGGTTGTAGGCAGCGGTATAGGAAGGATTTATTTCGATGGCCTTGGTGAAATCAGCAATTGACTCTGCAAATTTTTTCTGGTCTGCATAAGCAAGGCCTCGTTCATTATAAGCATCATGATCTTTTGAATTAATATTAATCAACGCAGTAAAGTCAGCAATAGCTTCGGGCTGTTTTCGCTGGTTCAAAAAGATGATGCCTCGGTTATGCAATGCATGCACATACTTTGGATCAGCCATGATGGCTTTAGAGTATTGGGCAATCGCTTCAGGAAAATTCAATTTGTTAGCTTCTGAGACGCCTTTATTAAACGCCTCGACTGCCGCCTTATTGACACCTGGAGGTTGTGCAAAAGCAGACAAAGTAATTACAAAGCTCAACGCCAAACTCAAACCAAATACCTTTTTCATATTGCACCTTGATTAATAATTGAAATTCTTATCCCATGGCAATATTTTAAACCAAGGAGTTAACATCGTACAGACGATTTTACCCGGTTATCACTTCTGAACATAAAAAGAAAACCCCGCCGGACTAATTATCAGGAGGGGTTTCCCAAACCAACTATGTTCGTCTCTTAAGAAAGAACCAATGGACCATCTTTACAATATTCAGGGTTACCAAAGGATGGAATAGAGTGGCCAAACCCATGAGCCATTGCCATCAGAAGACGATTATGGGCAATACGGGGGAATTTTAACGACCTGCCAGCCTTCCAACCTAAATTGCCACCCACCATCACAAATGGGATATTATCAAGCGTATGAGAATTCCCTTTTCCAAGCTCATTAGTCCATACAAGAAGGGTATTATCAAGCATAGAACCTTGGCCATTAGGTTCGGGTGTATCCCGAAGCTTTTTAGCAAAGTAAGCAATCTCTTCACAAAACCATTTGTTAATCTTAACTAACTTCTCAACTGCAACTTTATTGGTATCGGGTTCATGCGATAGCTGATGATGCCCTTCATCAATACCCAGCCATTTCATGCGAGCGCCGCCCACCGAGTTAGTGAATTGAAAGGTTGCAATGCGGTTGAAATCTGCAACAAGACTATTATGCAAAAGGTCGAGTTGCATCCTGCTAATCTTGGGGAGGTTATCGTTTTCTTCGCGAATACCGGGATCCAGTTTAGGCATCGCATGAGTTTGCGAGACTTTCAAACCGCGAAGTTCTTTCTCCATCTCTCGAACAAAACCCGTATGCTCTTCAAGTATTTTGCGGTCTTCTTTACCAACCAATGCTGAAATTTTCTTCAAATCGGCAATGACTGGGTCAAGCACGCTGCCCAGAATTTCTTTATCTTTCGCCTGCCCATAAAGCTTCGAAAACAACTGGTATGGGTCATCAATCGGAGTGATTGGCTTGTTAGCACTGCTATAAGACATACGAGTCCAAGTATCGGCACGGTCCGGAACCAAAACGCCGAGTTCTAACGAGCCAAATCGAGTGCGGGTGGCATCTGCCTTTTGCAGATGATTCTTAATTTCCTGATCAATAGATAATCCATTAGCCCAGCCAGCGGGAGTATGCGAACCGCCCTGTACATTACCAGGCAGCAATTCCACGCCTGTAAGCAAGCAGCCTATGCCGCGCATGTGGTTATCGCCGTCTCCGCGAACTTTGTCGCAAACACCATTCATAACCACGGTTTGTTTTTTGAATGGCTCCAGAGGTGAAAGGATTTCCTTAAGGAGAAAGTTTTCGCCATCTTCATTGGGCCAGAAAGACTCGGGAACCACACCATTAGGCGAGAAGAATATCACCATGCGCTGCTTTGGTGCGCCCTTTCCAGGAAAAGCAAGGGCATCAAGGTTGCCCAAAAAAGGAAACGCCGCGGCACTAATACCTGCGTTTTTAATAAAACTACGCCTATTGAATGATTGCATACCCATATCTAGCTCCTAAGTTACAAACAATATTAGCATGGTAATCTTCGATTTGCTAAGGTTTTTTGCTAACCTCCTGCAATTTCACACCTGCTTTTTCTGTACAAGCCAATCTTGCCATCTCTGCAGCAAGCTGGCGCATGTTCAACGAATTTTTCTCAAAGTAAAGAGTCATTTTTTCGAGCGTATCTGCACCATAAGCTCGGGTGGGCTGCTTGAGCAAATGATGAAACAAATGCTCCGTAAAAGCCCTGTGGGCATCGGGGCTGTTAGCAAGATACCGACCCAGCCCCGAAGCATTTTCTAGTGTGACTTTTTTCCCATCCCTTGCTACATACCAACCATTACTATCAATCAATTTAGCATTATCTTTTTCACGCAACCGGCCTACAGCATCGAATCGCTCCAAAGTAAAACCAAGCGAATTAATGGTACCATGGCAAGTCATGCAGGCGCCCCCTTTGGTTTGCAGAGCAACTCTTTCGCGGGTATTTAGCGAGGGGTGCAAGCTGGCTGCTAAAGGCGCAGCAGCTTCTGGCGGAGGTTTTAAGGTAACCCCCAAGAGACTACGAGCCAGAAAAACTCCACGATGAATCGGGGAAGATTCCGCGCTGTAGGAAAGCATGCTGAGCATATAAGGGTGGGTTACAATACCTGCGCGCTGCCCAGCATCAAGACTAACTTTTTCAAACCCCGTCTTGGATGCTGGTTTTTGTTGATAAAACTTGGCTATCCGATCATTCATAAACAAGTCTTGTTCTAAAAACAGGCGCTGATAACTGCTATCTTTTTCCCAGAATATCTCGTCGATTGTTTTGTCCAAGGATATTCGGAGATCGGATTCAAGCTTTGGGTCGAAGCCTGGAAAGCGCGATGCATCCTTATTAAGATCGTGGGATTGATTCAGCAGTAAAATGTCGTGAAAGAAACCGCGTATTTTTTCGTGAGCGCGCGCATCTAAAAGCATCCGATCTATTTCCCGGTTCAATCCTTCAGGTTTCTTCAGTTTCCCCGAAGCCTCTGCATCAAGCAATTGCTGATCAGGTATGGAATCCCAAAGAGTGTATGAAAGCTGGCTCGCAAGCGCACCGCCCTGCCCTTCGTTTCGGTACAAAAAGCTAGGCGATTTCAAAACCCAGACAAGAACTCGCAACGCGCCATCCTGAGGGTCTTTAAATTCTTTTAATACTTTCTTGATGATCTCGTTTTCATTGTTTTGAAGGTTTCTTCGAAAAGCCCTAGTAGCAAACTTTTTCAGAAACTCTTCTATTTTCTCAGAGCGTTGAGCGTCCCCTTCTTTAGTCTTGGCGAATTCTGGCAACTTTATTGCGATATATTTCGCAGCCTCCAATGCGCCCTCGGTAGTCGCTTGATCCCATTCTTTAGAAACTGTAACTCCCCTCTCCCACCCTAGGCTGCCATCATCTGGCGGAAACGGAGTGCTCGAGATAAACATTTCAGGAAGAGTGGTTGAAGATAGATATTCCCCAGGGCATATTTCAATTGGGCCACCAGGCTTCTTCCAAAGCAATTTGACAAAAGCAGGCTGTACCACCTTGGGCTTTTTATTATCGTTAACCCCTTGCTTTGCTTTGGTGAATTCCAATCTTAAAGAATAAGACCGACCCGAAACCAAATAGATACTTCCTTTGTATTCAGTGTCCTTTCCAGATTTGACCCAGGCATCTACAAGAGGCAAGTTATTATCATTAACCCATAACCGAACTGCATGACTTGCCTGAATTATAAATTCATAATAGCCAGTCTCTGGGGCAGAGATCGCACCTGCCCAACGCAGTGTGAATTCCGCCGGTTCCATCTTTCCGGGCAAAGGGCTTTCCTCTTTAAAATCAAAATCGACCTCGGCATCGATGCGAGATTCCGCCAAATCGCCCTTATTAAAGTTTCGTGTTTTATAGTACTCCCCACGAAGGCCTTTGGTTTTGTCTGAAGAAACCGCAGCAGGCCGGAAACTTCCAACCAGATCCATCATACTGTTGCGATACTGCTTAACCGTTAACCTGCTCAATTCAATTCTTGCGGGGCGATTTCTTTCTCTTGCGATCGAGGAATAAAATAATCCATGAATATAAGAACTCACTGCAAAAGCATCTGCCTCTGATAGGCTGCCCGGATCTTCCTTGGGCATCGTCTCTTCAATAATTTTGGCTAGTTGATTAGGGGTAAGATCCCCAGAAAGCGGCTTGTTATATTTACCCTTAACACCCGCACCATTTGGCCCATGGCAGGAAACACATTTGGCCTCGTATATTTTCTTGCCCTCGGGGGCTCCGAGTGCAACCCCGACTTGCAATGCATTTAAAAGCAACAAAAAAAGGCTTGCCTTTAATCCCTTGCTAAGAAATAGATAATAAGAAATTTTCATAATCAAAAGTTCGCTTCAAAACTCGTTGGTAGGCACTAATGTTATTCTAGTTAAATTAATCGGACATAAAAAGCACAAGATAAAATCATTTCCAAAAGATTAACAAAAGATGAGAGAACACCGACGCTTAGACAGTTGACTTTACCAATAATCCGAGTTAGGATCATGAAAAGTTGTAATGTTTTTTCCTGCCAAGGTTCTTAGCGATTTCCTTCCCGATTAAGTCTTCACCAACAATTCAGGCTCGCCATGATGCCGAATTCAAACTTTCTTAGAATCAAATTTGCCTGCATTCTGATGCTTGTTAGTGGAACTATGAGCTTGGCCCAAGTTGCAATCAAGCAAAACAAACCAGAATCAACGCCACTCAGGCAAACGATCGATAAAGCGGTACAAGAATCCTGGAAGAAGGAAAAAATCAAGGCGGAAGGGAAGTGCGATGACTCCACCTTTTTGCGAAGGGTCTATCTCGATCTTTTAGGAACCATTCCCAGTTATGATGTAGCCAAGAAATTTCTCGCAGATCAGGATGAAAAGAAACGCGATAAGTTGATCGAGCGATTGCTAAACGATACCCAATTTGCGCAGCATCAAACAACGCTGTGGGATTTAACCTTATTCGGGCGCAACCCTCCGAATCAAGATGCCACGCGAAACCGCACACTGTTCAAACAATGGCTCGGTGAAAAATTCACAAAGAACGAACCCTTTGATCTTTGGGTCCGTGATTTAATCCTTGCAGAGCAAGAAGGTTCTGAACTCTACTACGCACAATTCAACAACAAACCAGAAGACCTTACCGAATCGTTTAGCCGCATTTTCCTAGGCACTCAAATCCAATGCGCCCGATGCCATGATCACCCTTTCACCGAGTTGTTACAAAAAGATTTCTATGGCATGACAGGATTCTTTGTCAGGCTGGTAGTGATGGATCAAGGGTCACCAGGGAGCGGTGAAAAGCAATTAAAGAAATTCAAGATAGGCGAAAAGAATAGCGGAGAAGTGTTATTTTCTGGGAATCAAAAAGAGTTAAAACCAGGCAAAAAGGGTGAGCCTGTAAAACCAAAATTCCTATCAGGCGCACTGCTCGAAGAACCATCATTACCAGCAGACTATAAAGAACCAGAATTCAAGAGCGGTACGAAATCCATGCCAAAGCCTCAATTTTCCCGCAAAGAAAAACTTGCGCAATGGGCAACCGCACCATCAAACCCTTTCTTCGCAAAGGCCGCAGTCAATCGGATATGGAGTCAATTTATGGGCCGGGGCATTGTTCACCCTGTCGACAATTTCGGAACCGACAACAAGCCCACTCTTCCAGATCTTTTAGATAATCTTACCGAACAATTCATCGCTCATCAATTCGACACGAAATGGCTGATACGGGAAATAGTTAGTAGTGAGACTTATCAACTCGGAAGCAAGGGCGAGAACAAAGAGTCTCTTCCCAAACATTTTGAGCGAGCACGCATCAGACCGCTTTCTGCTGAAGAAATTCTAACAGTCATGAAAGTAGCGGGAGGCGACCCAGAACAGAAAAGCGAAGGCTCAACTGGAGAGTATTTCCGCAGGTACTTCGGTGAACCCACCAATGGCTTAGGTGATTTCCAAGGCAGCCTAAGCGAGCATCTCTTCCTCAACAACAGCAGTAATGTTCGTGCCTTTATCAGCCGTAAAAAAGGCAACCTTGCAGACACCATCAATTTTTCCAAGGAACCTTGGGAACAACGCATCGATCAAATGTTCCTTTCAGTTTTGACCAGATACCCCAAAGATTCCGAAAGAGCAAAGTTTGCAGCCTATTTACAAAGCGAACCAAAATCAGAAAACCTTGTGGAAGAAGCAATCTGGGTACTTATGAACATGAGCGAGTTTCGTTTCAATCACTAACCAATTAAACGGCACTAATATGAATGATCAATCGACCTCTGGTGAATGCAAAAAGAGTGAGCATTTCTCGCGCAGAGCCTTGCTCAAAGGTTCTCTTGCAACTGGTGCAGGCGCCACCGTCCCTAACTGGGGTGGGCTTTTCCATTCTCAGAGCATCGCCTCGATGGCTCAAAAACTAGGCAAACGCTGTATCCTTCTTTGGATGAACGGCGGAGCCAGCCAAATCGATACTTTTGATATGAAACCGGGCAAAGCCACTGCTGGCCCTTTCCGTGAAATCCAAACCAAACTGCCTGGCTACAAAGTTTGCGAATACCTACCCAAAATCGCTCAACAGGTCGACAAATTAGGCATCATTCGAAGCATGCGAACCACTTCCCCCGATCACCCAGATGGCATCTACCACATGCACACCTGTTACAAACAATCAGAACGCATGCCGCACCCAGAACTAGGCGCTATGATCGCAAAATACCTTGGCCAAACTGATGCAGACCTTCCCAGCTTCGTGCGCATGGGGCCTACAGGGAACGCTGGTTCAGGCTACCTAGGGCCCCGTTACGAACCCTTCGGAATCGAACGCAATGGCAACATGCCATACTTCACCAGCCCGTATCTACCCGCAGCGAACGAATCCAGACGCAATGATTTACTCCGCTTCATGGAAGCCGAACACAAAAAAGAAAACAGTGCTGATGCTTACGAAAGCCATCGTGTTGCCAAAGAAAGAGCCTGGCGATTGCTAAAAGCAAAATCGTTGTTTGATACCACCAAGGAATGGCCAAAGCATCAGGAATTATATGGTGCAAGTGATTTTGGTAGGGGCTGCTTTCTCGCTCGCAAATTAACCGAGGCCGGGGTACCCTTTGTCGAAATCGGCCAAGATAATTACGATAGCCATGCCGACAATTTTGTCTGCCATAAGGCCAACATGCAAATACTCGATCCCGCATGGTCGGGGCTGCTGATCGATTTAGAACGCGCAGGGCAATTGCAAAACACATTGGTCGTATGGATGGGCGAGGTAGGTCGCACGCCACAAATCAATAACCGCGCAGGTCGCGACCATTTCATCCGAGGCTGGACTATCGTACTTGCAGGCGGGGGAATCAAAGGTGGAGTCGTCTTCGGATCAACCGATGCCGATGGCCGTGATGTGGCAACAAACCCCGTAAGCGAAGGCGATTTATTCGCAACTATATATACTGCGCTGGGAGTTAACCCACGCACAAAACATTTCGTGGGGACTAGACCGATTTGGGCCACGCCCGAAGGATCCAAACCTATTAAGGACCTTCTGCTATGAAAAACACAGCAGCAAGTAAAAGCGTGAACTTCGATAAAGCTACGCTGCTTTGGTCTTTCACTTGGGATGCAGATTGGGTTTCCGCAGTAAGTTTCATAGGCGAGAAACATTTCGCTGCAGGCAACAACCTTGGTGAAATCCTTATCTGGGAGCTTCCCGAAAAGCCCGAACCGCTGGGCGAATCTCCCTCCGAAAAAAGTAAACCCGCCGACAAATCGGAACGACCACTTTATAGCTCGCCTAAACCAGTCAGACAAATGGTTGGGCATTCCAACATCATCAATCGCTTGTTATGCGCAGAGAACCGCTGGCTGATTAGCGCAAGTAATGATCACACGGTAAAGTATTGGGATATCGAAGCAAAACCATCGGGCATGGCCAAGCATGTATTAAACGCTCGCACCATTGAAGATATAACCCGCAATAAGAATTCAGGTAGAAAACCGCCAACGCCATTAGAAGCAGAAGTTCAAACCCAGGATGCCTTAAAAATAATCCAAGGCAAAGAATGGATAATCGGCGCATCCTTAAGCCAAGATGAAACCACGCTGATAACTGGAGATGATGCGGGGCAAGTGGTGGTGTATGATCGAAAAACGGGGGCTGAAAAAAAGCGCTGGCAGGTGAAAGGCTGGGCTTTCGCTGTTGCGATCTCCCCGGATTTAAAACAGTCTTTGGTGTCTGAAAGGTATCCC
>CAMDHK010000131.1 GCA_945897965.1 Candidatus Kuenenia stuttgartensis
ATCGCCACGAATAAGGTACCTTTGTTTGAGACTATATCTGGCCTTGCTGTTAAGACAAAACAAATTGGTAAGCCAACCCTAAGGAGCATCCTTTGTCGAAGCCCTGAGATGGATAACCTCATTCGGGTGGAATGTGCCAAGCTTATTGAAGACTGGAAGCAGAAAACCTTTGCCTATGATGGCCTGATCTACATGATGCTGAGCGAAGAGCCTGAAGGTGTTATTCCACTCTATATTGGCAAGGCTGAAACCGTCGGCAACTTCCTGCTCCGATTGGCTAGGCTCTGCGGCTATTAAAACCGAACGAGAGATACGCCACCGGGCAACATGGTTCTTTGGCGCGGTATGGCCCGCCTGACCGATATCCACTTCGGGTACTGCTTAGCAAAAAATGTGGGTAATTAAAAGCTTTATAGAACGGATACCAATAAAACATCGTTCCAGGAATCAAACTCCGGGAACGATGCTTGTGTGATTAATCTTTGATTCAATCGATTACATGTGGGCGATCAGAGCAGTGCCAAATTCGCTGCACTTGATTTCTTTGCCACCTTCCATCTGGCGTGCAAAATCGTAAGTCACTTGCTTTGCGCCAATGGCTCCATCCATGCCCTTGATGATCAAATCTGCGGCTTCAATCCAACCCATATAGCGAAGCATCATCTCGCCTGAAAGAACGACAGAACCAGGATTTACCCGATCCAAATCTGCATACTTAGGTGCAGTGCCATGGGTTGCTTCAAAAATCGCATGACCGGTCAGGTAGTTGATGTTACCACCGGGGGCGATACCAATCCCGCCCACTTGCGCAGCAAGTGCATCGGAAAGATAATCCCCATTAAGATTCAAGGTTGCGATGACATCAAATTCTTCAGGGCGGGTTAAAACTTGCTGCAGTGTGATATCAGCAATTGCATCCTTGATAAGAATCTTACCTGATGCCAAAGCTGCTTTTTGCTCTTGGTTCGCAGCATCTTCGCCTTTGGCTTTCTTGGTGCGTTCCCATTGTTCCCAAGTATAAGTCTGGGCGCCAAACTCTTTTTCTGCAAGCTCGTAGCCCCAAATACGAAATGCACCTTCGGTGTACTTCATGATGTTACCCTTATGAACCAGGGTAACGCTCTTTCGTTTGTTGGTAATCGCATATTCAATCGCTGAGCGGATCAGGCGTTGACTACCATCGCGGGAAACAGGCTTGATGCCAATCCCGGTGCTTTCTGGGAAGCGGATCTTTGAAAACTCTTTGGGGAAGTTTTCCTTAAACAGTTTGATGAATTTGGCGTTGGCCTCGGTACCTTGTTCAAATTCAATCCCAGCATAGATGTCTTCGGTGTTTTCCCGGAAGATCACCATTTCAACTTTTTCGGGATGCTTAACGGGGGAAGGTACACCTTTGAACCAACGCACTGGCCTTAAGCAGACATAAAGATCAAGCATTTGGCGCAATGCAACATTAAGGGAGCGGATGCCACCACCAATCGGGGTGGTCAATGGGCCCTTAATGCCAACGAGGAAATCCTTAAAAGCTTCAACTGTTTCATCAGGGAGCCAGTTGTTAAATTGCTTAAATGCTTTTTCGCCTGCGAACACTTCGACCCATGCGATTTTCTTTTTGCCAGCGTATGCTTTTTCAACTGCAGCATCCAAAACCCTTACCGCAGAGCGCCAAATATCTGGGCCGGTGCCATCCCCTTCGATGAACGGAACAATAGGATGGTCGGGCACATGAAGTTTACCATTGGTAATGGTAATTTTGTCGCCTTTGGGAACTTTGATGTGGGTATAGGCCATGGTAGGCAGTCCTCTTTAAGTTAAAACAATCATCAACACACAGTGATAGATAATATATGACATAGGATGGGTTTAAGTCGAGCATAAGAACTGCAAACCGGGTATTTTTATTCTTATCGAATCTCGGGCTGTAATATCTGATGTACAAAAGTGTTACTACCACCGGGAGTCCAAAGCGTTTATTCTGCTGTACTATCTAAAATGAAAAGGCAAAACCATGTGGAAAAGATCATGCGAATTAGATATCAGCCTTGAAGATCAACTGCCCATACCCGCTAAAATCATCTCCAATGAGGAGTTCATCCCACCTCCGCCCACTTCAGAACAACAGCACTATGCACGCAGGGCTTTGGAGCTTTCTGAAACGAATGCAAAAAAGCAGAATGTTGATCGCAGAACCTTTCTTAGAACATCCTCTGGAATGGCTTGCGCGTTGACTGCATTGAACGAGGTTTTCGGCCCATGCTATCAGGTTCAAGCTGCAGAAATGGCTGATCCTCTTACTTTTAAGGAACCCTGGCCCAAGGATCAATTCATCTTCGACATGCAGACCCATCATGTTGATGTTTCGGGAAAATGGTACGAAGATTCCCTAGAAGGAAACAAGGTGAAGGCGTTTCTACAAATGGTCAGGCCCTCGCTTTTAGGCTTTAACCGAACTCTCGAATTACTCAACCGAACCCATTATGTAAAAGAACTGTACGCAGACAGCGACACGGTGATGGCAATCATCAGCGGGGTACCCACACGAGAATGGAATAAGAATCCACTTCCCCCAGACCAGATGGTTGCGACGAGGAATTTTGTCAACGAACTTTCGGGCTCGCAGCGGGCTCTTTCGCATGGTTTGATCAGGCCAAACCTTGGCCTAAAAGAACTCGATGAAATGGAAAGGCAGGTGAAAGACCTCAAGATTGATGCTTGGAAAATGTATACGGGTGCGGAGTTGGGCGAGCAATACTGGCGCCTTGATGACGAAAAAATTGCCTACCCTTTCTGGGAACGCACCAAGAAGCTGGGCATCAAAAACATCTGTGTGCACAAAGGCCTTCCCTTGGGTTTGTTTAACGAAAAAGGTTGCCATCCGGGCGATGTCGCAAAGGCTGCTGCAGATTGGCCCGATCTAAATTTCATTATTTACCATTCAGGTTACAAAGGGTTTGGATCTGCAGGGCGTGGCATAGGTGCGCCTGTTCCTGCGCGGGAAAAACCTGATGAACAAGAGATCCCTTGGATTAGCGATATACTCAGAGATCTCAAGGCTAACCCGAAAATCAAGAATGTCTACTTCGAACTGGGCAGTACCTTTAACATTCTTTCTGCTGCAGCACCTAAAATCTGCCTGCATGCCTTGGGCCAGATGATTCAGGTTGCAGGCGCTGATCACATCCTCTGGGGGACTGATTCCATCTGGAATGGCAGCCCACAAAGCCAAATCGTCAGGTTGCGTAGGTTGCAAATGCTTCCAGAATTGAGGGACAAATTCCAATACCCAGAGTTAACTGATAAGATCAAGGATCAAATCTTCGGGCTGAATGCTGCACGGTTGTTCAACATCAATGTCGAAGAAAAGCGCAAGGCTTTGAAAATCGACAAGATGACTTCCATCCGGGAAAATTACAGACAAGGGGCTTCCCCAAGTAATACCCAGTATGGCTGGGTTTGGACCGATGGGGCCAAATCGCCTACTATTCCCATTGGGGCGGAGTGAATTTTACAACCTTCATCATTATTCTTAAGGCATCAAGTTCCCCTGCCACTATACTATCCTTTTAAGAAAGGGACTGATTATGGCCAGACAAATGATGAAATCGTTGACAGATGGGGCGACCGTGGATGAGGTTTTTGTCGCTCTCGACAAACAACTGCGAGCCAACCGCAATGGCAATTCCTATTTGCAAATGGAACTTCGCGATCGCTCTGGGTCGATTGCTGCACGCCAATGGAACGCTAACGAGTCTGCATTCCGCTCTTTTGAAGAAGGGGATTTTCTTCATGTGAAGGGTAAGGTGCAACTTTTCCAGGGCACCCTGCAGATGATTGTCAACTCCTTTGAAAAAGTATCGCCCAACGATGTTGATCTTTCAGAATTTCTGCCACACACCGAACAAGACATCAGCAAGCTGATTGAAAAGGTTCGTACTTTTTTACGCAAGATGACTAATCCGCATTTGCGTGCCTTGGCAGAGGCTTTCTTTATGGATGAGGAATTGATGCAGGCTTTCTGCAAGGTTCCTGCCGGCATCAGGCATCATCATGCCTATTTGGGTGGCTTGGTCGAGCATGTGACCAGCCTCATGGAAGCTTGGGACAGGCTCGCACCGCTTTACCTTTCGGTTAATAAAGATTTATTATTCATGGGTATATTCCTGCATGATATCGGGAAGATCAGAGAATTAACTTGCGATAAAGCATTAACATATTCTGATGAAGGCCAGTTAATCGGTCATATTGTTCAGGGCGTTGAAATACTCAATGAAAAAATCGCCTGCGTTCCCGAACTTTCGGGCGAACCTTTTCCAACCGAGTTAATGTGGCGACTTAAGCACATGATATTAAGCCATCATGGAACCTATGAATTTGGTAGTCCGAAACTGCCTATGACTCCTGAAGCCGTCGCTCTTCATCATCTAGATAACTTGGACGCCAAGGTTCATGCGTTTACAAAAGAAATAGAAGATGCAGGCAAGGATGCCCACTGGACGCCCTACAATAATCTTTTACAGCGCAAGTTATACAAAGGCGCCACCCCTGAAACCACCTCGGTTGATTAATCGAGAGAATACAGCGGGTTCGACCAACACAGGGGGGCCAGTTTCATTATGGGCCGTATTCACGATAAGATTCTTCAAGCTGTTAATAAACAAAGCTACCAGCCTATGAAAGCCCGTATTCTCGCTCGCAGGCTTGGCCTTGCGGGCGGGGCCTATGGAGAGTTCCGCGCTGCATTAAACGATCTGGTTCAACAAGGTCGCATTGAAATCAACAACAGCCAAGCCATTCGTAAATCAGGTGCAAAGCCCAGCCTTAAAGGTACTTACCGAACCATGAGTTCGGGGGGTGGTTTTGTAAAACCCAGCCCAGTCGATGGGGTAGCTAGCCCTGAAATTCGCATTTTCCCCGAGAACAGCAACAATGCTGCCAACGGCGATCTCGTCGCAATTCAAATTATTCGCAGGGGCAATTCGGATCGCCCACCAACAGGCCAGATCCTCAGTGTGTTAGAAAGAAAATCGCACCAGTTTGTGGGCACCTACTGGGAAAAAGGCGGTGAAGGTTTTGTCAAAGTAGATGGCGCGGTTTTTTCTCAATCCATCGTCATTGGCGATCCCACAACCAAGAATGTCAAACCAGGCGACAAGGTTGTCTTTGATATGATTCACTTCCCTTCTCCCGAGCAACGGGGCGAAGGCGTCATCACCGAACTTCTGGGGCCTCAAGGTGATCCAGGGGTTGAAACCTTAGCCATCATCCGAGCCTACAACCTACCTGACATTTTCCCCCCTGATGTACTTGATGAAGCCCACCATGTCGCAGAGAATTTTTCCGAAGAAGATTTTGATGGCAGGGTTGATTACACCAAACACACTGTAGTAACTATCGACCCCATCGATGCAAAAGATTTTGATGATGCAGTGCAGGTTGAACTTGATCCAGCTTCTGGCCATTGGACTCTTTGGGTTCATATCGCTGATGTGGCACATTTTGTCAAACAAGGCGGGGCACTCGATCGCGAAGCACGCAGCAGAGCCACCAGTATTTATCTGCCCGGCAAAGTTATACCCATGTTTCCTGAAACCATTTCCAATCATCTCGCAAGCCTTCAGCAAGATAAAATCAGGTATGTTCAAACCGTGGTGGTTGATTTTGATCCCAAGGGGCGCAAGACCACGGTTACTTTTGAGCGTGGCGTTATCAAAGTTAAGAAACGGTTTCATTACGAACAAGTAATGGCATTCCTTGACAAGACTCCCGAAGCGCCCGAAGTTCCTGAAGATATTGGCGCAATGCTTGAACGCATGAAAACTCTCGCACTTATCCTGCGAGGCCGAAGATTCCGCAGAGGCGCTCTTGAACTCGATATGCCAGAACCTAAACTGGAGTTCGATAAAGATGGCAGGGTTAGCGGCGCACATAACAGCGTCAACGATTTAAGCCATCAAATAATTGAAGAGTTCATGCTGACCGCAAATGAAGCTGTAGCAGAACATCTTCACAGCCTTGGGGTCAAGTTTTTACGCAGAATCCACCCAGACCCTGAACCCACCAAGCAAAAAGCTTTTGCTGCATTCGTCCGTACTCTGGGTTACCAGATCGATAACGCTGAAGATCGTTTCACCTTGCAGCGTATTTTGGCGGAATCTTCCTCCAAACCCGAAAAGCATGCTGTTCATTACGCAATGCTTCGCAGCCTAAAACAAGCCGTTTATAGCGAAAAAGAAGAAGGGCATTACGCACTTGCTAGCACTTGCTACTGCCATTTCACTTCTCCAATTCGCCGTTATCCCGACCTGACAATTCATCGACAATTAACCCGCTGGAAGCGAACTGGAAAAGCTTCCTACGATGAAACCGAACTGATGTTTTTAGGTGAACATTGCAGCGGCATGGAACGACGGGCTGCACTTGCAGAAAGAGATCTCGTTAAAGTTAAATTGCTCGAATTTATGTCAAAGCAACTTGGCGAACACAAAATGGCCATCATCACAGGTGTAGCTGAATATGGATTCTTTGCGCAGATTGTTGATCTTCCTGTTGAAGGCATGGTTCACATCACCACGCTTAACGATGATAATTACCTCTTCGATGCAGAGAGCCATTCTCTTACAGGGTTAAAGTATAAAAGGCGCTTCAGGTTGGGTGATAAAATTGAAGTGGAGATCGCCAAGGTAGACATAGTAAAAAAACAGATGGATCTTCGCCCTGTTATAGCGATGGAAGAGCAAAAAAAGAAACCTAATCGGAAGTAACGTGTGCAATGCCTTTTCCTGATTACCCATGCCCCAAATGCAACTCATGGATAGATCCGCCTGCGGGTACTATAAAAGGGCAGAAGTTTATTTGCCCCCGTTGCGAAGATACCATCATTTGGCAAGGCCCGGATATTGCTGCAGATGCACCTATTACTGCTTATAGTTACATTAAAAAGGATCTGCCCAAAAACAAATCGCGCACCGCACTAGCTGTGGTTTTGGTGATGGCAGCAATGGCAATAATGGGACTTGTATTTGCGCTCTCCACTCAAAAAGATCGAAGAAACAGAGACCTCGCAAAGGCGAACACCGATCCCAGACAATCTTACCTTCAATGGTTTGCAGGCGACTCCAGCCTTATCGCAGTTCTCGATTTGCAAAAACTAAAAGCATCCAAAGAACTTGCTGAGCTATTGAACCTTGATGCTTTCTTGAAAAAAGATTCTCCAATTAGGAAAGCACTCGGGTATGAATCTGAAGAAATTAAGCTCCTCGCACTTACCATGCCTGCAGATAGGCCACTTGCTTCTGCTTTGTTTCTTCAATCACTCAAGCCCATCAATATGGAAAAAGTGAATAGCAGACTTCAATCCACCCCTTCGGGTTACAGAATTGGTAGAGAAACTCTGCGATATCAGATTGATCTTTTCCCAATGCAGCCAAGCTATTCGAAAATCGATGACAACACGATGGCGTACACTATGCTTCCTGAAAGGTTTGAAGCAATTTCTGGTTTTGAGCGGGCGGGATTGAATCATTTAAGTGGCAAACTTCGACCTTTGATCGCAGAAAGAATCCCTATCAATGCCCCCATCTGGATTGTTGCCCAAGCAGGCAAATGGGATTTCAGTTCCCTAAAATTGTTTCTCCCTGTATTACCTGAAATCAACAAACAAGATTTTATGGACGATATCGATGCAATTGCAGTATGGCTTGAATCAGGAGTCGAACCAGTACTGCGCTGCGAAATCATGGGAACCTCTGCAGATGCGATCAAAAAGTTAGAAAAGCGTTTGGAAAGTCTGCCCTTTTTAGTTCAAAATGGCATTAAAAGTGCCAGCAGAGACAACTGGCTTACTCTGCAAGTCATTATCAGCAAAGAACTTGCGATCAATATTAAAAAGATTACAAATCCATGAGAAAACAGTTAGATTGGCTATTCTTGGCCGTCCTTATTTTGTTGGGATTTTTTCGCACAATCTATTTGCTGCACCTGCCTTATGGCACCTTGTTGTGCCTATAATAAAGCAGTCTCGTACGGAGGAAAGAGTGCAGGAAGAATTCCAAAAAATATACGCCGCTCATGGCAGGGCGGTTTGGGCAGTTGCTTACGCTAGAAGCATGAATGCGGAAACTGCTAACGATATCCTTCAGGAATCGTTTCTACGTCTTTGGCGTGAAATGCTTAAAGGGTTGATCGTTAGGCAGATGAGGGCTTGGTTGATCCGAGTTGCAAGAAATCTTTCAGAAGATGTTGCAAGGGGTTCATTTCAGCGCAATGGGACATTTGGCCCCGAGATGTTTGAAACGATAGGTTCAAAAACTGAGTCTCCTGATCTGCGTATGGAAACTCTGGAACTGCACCAACAACTTCGGGAAGGTTTGCAAGAGATTGCACCCCAAGACCGTGAGATATTGACCATGCGGTATGCCCTTGATTACGAAGTACCTGATATCGCAAAGGCTTTGGAACTGCAGCCTTCTGCAGTACATATGCGATTAAGCAGGGCTCGTGTCAGGCTTGCAGAAATTTTAAAATCCATGGGTGTTGAAGCACCCAAGTAATTGAATTTCGATTTTCCTCACAACAGTTATTGGCTTAAGATGCAACAGAACGAACAAGAATTTGAACAAGCACTGCGAGGATTTTTCAAGGCTCAATTGCCTACCCCATTCCCAAAGGCCCCGAGGATTCAGGGCGGCTTTAAGGCCCGCAATTTTTCCGGCCTCTCCGCTAGGGTTGCCTTGGCTGCCAGTATGCTCATCCTCTTTGGGCTCGGAATTATGTGGCCCAAAAACAATCAGACCGCTAGCAACATCAACTTCAAATCTGCACCTGCTTCCGCCTCTGATGATAAAAGACACAAGCTGCCTTTGATCAATTTAAAAGATGATACTAACCCCAACTTGCAACTCCCTCTAAAATAAGCTTTCGCCTTTCCTCAATACTTCAGATGTTTTAAACAACTTTTATTTAGATTGCTGCTTTGACACTGGTTTGTAAAAATAAGGGCATGAACAAACTTCGCTCCTTTATATTTCTTGCATTCATTGCATTAGCAACTCTTGGAGATAATCCTGCCTGGTCGGAAACGCCTATCAAGGTGCCTTTGCAAACTCGCAAAGAGTGGAACTTTGAAAAAGAAGGGATTCAGTTCAGCAATAATTTTTCGGGCGCCCGGTTGAACAACTGCACCCATCTACAAGATAATATCTATCTTGTAACCATCTCTCCTGAAAATTCTCCCATCAACCGCAGTCCTTGGTACGCATTTAAAATCTCATCCTCCAAGAAACAAACCATTGAAGTTCGTTTCCTTCTTACCCACCCCGGAACTACAAGCAAGCCTATCATCAGCTTCGATGGCAAAGAATTTAAAGCTCTCGAGATAAACAAATGGACTGCTGCAAACTCCGAGAAAAAAATCCCCGCAAGTGCGCTTCTAGAAGTTGGCCCCAATCCACTCTGGGTGTTTGCCCACCAACCCATCAGCCTTGATGATTTGGATTTATGGAGCAACACTCTTGCAAAATCGCCGTCCACAAAAATCACCACTATTGGTAAATCCATGGAAGGTAGGCCCATCAAACAACTTACCCTCGGGAACCCCGATGCTACCAATTTTATTTTCATCCTAGGCAGGCAACATCCTCCAGAAATCACTGGCTCCGTCGGACTAATGAGCTTTGTCGATACCATTGCTTTAGATTCACCTCTCTCGAAAACCTTCAGGCAATCCTTTCAAACCATTGTTATTCCGGTGGTCAATCCTGATGGTGTTGAACATGGGCACTGGCGCTCAACGCTAGGAGGAGTTGACCCCAACCGGGATTACGGCCCTTTCACCCAAATAGAAACCAGAGCGGTTCGAGATGCCCTTACCACAATTGCAAAACAACCCAAAGCTAGGGCCTACCTATTTCTTGATTTTCATTCAACTTCAGAAGATATTTTTTACACTCAGCGGGATGAAGACCAGACCTTCCCACTTTTATTCACCAAGCGTTGGTTAAAAGCCATCCATGAGCACTTCCCGAATTATGCTTTTAAACGCGATGCGGGGCATAACGAAAATCTACCCACTTCTAAAACATGGTCTTATAAAACCTTTGGATGTGCAGGAATTACTTACGAATTTGGTTACAACACCAGTTTTGAAAAGGTGAGAGCCATTGCATCTGGAGCCGCTGAAGAAATGATGAAAATCTTGGTTGCTGAAACAGCTTCACGCTAACCTATGCCTTCGTAGCACGCCTAGCCCTTACACTTTCTGCAAGAAGGTTTAACACCTTTTCAGAATCTTCCCAACCTATGCATGCATCAGTAATGCTCTGGCCATACACCAAAGGTTTACCTTCGATGAGATCTTGTTTGCCCTCTACAAGATGGGATTCAACCATAACCCCAATAATCCTGCGATCACCCTTGGCAATCTGAACACCAACATCGCCCGCAACTTCAATCTGTTTTTTATACTGTTTAGAACTATTGGAGTGGGATAAATCGATCATCAGCCTTTCTATAAGGCCTGCCGCTTTAAGGGCAGAGCAAGCAGCGCTCACGCTTTCAGCATCATAATTCGGAACCTTACCACCCCTAAGAATCACATGGCAATCTTCGTTGCCCCCGGTTTCAACAATTGCGACCTGACCATTTTTATGAACCGAAAGAAAGTGATGAGGCTGGGCAGAAGCCATCAATGCATCGATTGCGATTTTTAAATTTCCATCAGTTCCATTTTTAAAACCGATGGGCGCAGATAACCCGGAAGCCAACTCGCGATGAACCTGCGATTCAGTAGTGCGTGCACCGATAGCACCCCAGGTTATTAGATCGCCTATGTACTGCGGAGATATCGTATCAAGAAATTCTGAACCAGCAGGTACCCCAGCGTTATAGATTCGAAGCAAGAGATCGCGAGCCATCCTTAAACCTTCGTTGATGCGGAAGGTTCCATCCAAATAGGGATCGTTTATCAATCCCTTCCAACCCACCGTGGTGCGGGGCTTTTCAAAATACACCCGCATGACAATCTCAAGATCGTTGGCGTGCTTCTTTCGGGCAAGTGCCAATTTAGATGCGTACTCTGTTGCAGCATTTGGATCATGGATTGAACAGGGCCCAATCACCACTAAAAGTTTATCCGATTTACCCCGAAGAATGTCCTTCACCGCTTTACGAGTATCTGCAATCAATTTTTCGACAGG
>CAMDHK010000132.1 GCA_945897965.1 Candidatus Kuenenia stuttgartensis
CACCTGGGAAAATAATCATTGGTTTGCCGTTTGGTTCAGCATAAACGGGGTTAGACCATTGGCCATGCATCAAGAGTTTGCCCTGATTGATAAGGGTTTTGATTTCGACCTTTTCGCCGTTTTTCTTTGCTTCAACAAGGCTTTTAGAAGGAAGGTTGCTAGACCATTTGACTTTGCCGGTTTTTTTGTCGATTGCTAAAAAGCTAGGTGCTTCGGGTTGGGGCACATTGATGTGGCCTTCATCAACACCGTTGGAAGTGATCACAAATAAAGTGTCGCCAACAATTAAAGGGGAGCAAGTTGCAAGGTTATGAGGAAAAACATTAAGTTCTTTGATCATATCCAAGCGCCAAATGATGTCGGCATCTTTTTTTGAAGTGTATTTTTCATCAGTAACGCCATCGTTTTTGCCATCCATCAACCCTTCGGTGTCTGCGCAGATAACTTCACAGCGGTTGCTTACATAATAAAGGCGATTGCCCTCAACCACTGGGCTAGAGCAAATACCTTCGCGAGGCCAGTCGTTAACCCTGCCAGCAGGCAATTTGTCATGAACAGATTGCCAGAGGAGTTCACCTGTTTTCTCGTCCAAGCACATAATGATGCCTTTATCATCTTTGATGCTAGGGTCACGAGGCGCATCATTATTGGTCCCTAAATAAATTCTTCCGCGGTAAATAATTGGTCCACCGTAAGCTTTGGAACCTAAATCGACCACCCACTTAACATTTTTCTTCTTGCCTTCGTCGTTACTCCAAGTGTCTGGGAGATTTTTTTCTACAAGGTTGACGAGGTTTCTGCTAACAGAGCCGCCGAAAAGTGCCCAATCTTTGGTAGTTGCAGCGGGCGCAGGTGTATCTTGAATAGCAACAGCCTCTACTTTTGGTTCGACCCAAAAATATTGGGAGGCAGCTCCTGTAAGAATTGCAGCAGTAATACCGAGAATAGAAAGCCGCCTGATTGTTTTGTTTTTGCTGGTCATGTCTACTTTCCGTTAAAAAATCAATGATTAAAGAAATAACGAAATCAACTACACACAAGGTTACTTTTTGTTTGGGAGAACTTTTACATTATCGTAAAAGATTTCAGTCCCTGGTTGATTTTCAAGTATACCAGCAGCGTAGCCATAAATTCCAGCGCTACCTTCAAGGTTTGCAACTGGGTCTTTAAACTCAAGGGTCCATTCAGCCGGTTCGGGTTTATCTTTGGGCCAGATTTTGCCACGAATGGTACCTTCAGTACCTGTCGCTTTTTCAAAAGATAGTTTAAAGGTATACCAAACATTTGGCTCCCATGGGTAAGAAATAGTCTTGTCAACTCTAGGTAATGCATCCCAAGAAATAAGCCTTAAAGACTTGGTTTTTCCCGTTAACATGAAACTATATCGGTTTGCAACAACGCCCATATCTGGAAGGTCATCGCGTACCTTGGTGCCCATCATGTCTGCTTGAATTGTGTATTCAGTAAGATCAGGCATCGTGATAAATGCATTTGCCCTAGCCACCAATGGGCTTGGATTTAAAGCAAGTTTCTTCAAAATCTTTTTACCATCAATAGTGACCATTTCAAACTTGCCCTGACAGTTGATCCAACCACCAGGGGTTCGCTTTTCTGGAATATTGACAAAGTTTGGCACATAAGGAAGAACCGGAGAAACCCTAACCCTAGTTTCAGCAGTTAATTTCCCGGCCTTTGCTACCACTCTGCCAAACTGTGCTGGAGGAGCTTTGCTAACTTCAAGAACGGTATCCATTCCCTTTTCATTACTTAGCTTCCCGTTTAAAGGGGGCGGGGGTGTTGGAGCAGGAGTTCCAGGCGCGGCAGGCGGTGCCGGTGGCAGGCCTTCTGGCGGCCTTACTCCAGCAAGCGACCATTCGACTTCAACAGGTCCAATTTTGTTGCCATTGGCATCGTATGCAAAAGCAGCGAGGGTTTGTTTTGCTTCAGGGTTTAGAACAAAATCAGCAGGAACAATTTGTAAATGGGCAGGTTCTCCTAAAGTTACCGCTTTGCTTTCAGGTTTAACTTCAGGAGCAGAAGGCTTCCAATCTGGTTTTCCAATGCAGTAAAGATCTTCACTAGTCATGAAAATGATTTTGCCGTTAATAATTGCAGGGCTGCCGTTGATTTCAACATCTTCTCCTGCGTTGCCGTCTTCCCCAGGTTTACCCTTAAAAAGTTGAGCATGAAGTCGTTTGCAACCTTCCTTGGATGGTTGGAGGATGTGGAATTTGGAGTTAACTTCAGCAATATAAAGTTTCCCATCCGCGAGTACAGGCGAACCTTTAGTATTTCGACCGTATTGGAACTTCCAAAGTTCTTTGCCTGTAGAAGCTTCTAATGCATGCAGGGAACCAACTTCACCACACATATAAAGAATGCCATCATTAATAACAGGTGAGGCGAATTTTGCTTTGATACCATCAGCTTGCCAAACAACTTTGGGTTGGCCATTAGTTACATTTCCAGCGTCAAGACAGAGCACTCTACCCTGAGTATTTGCACCAATATTTTCTTCACCCTGCCCAATGTAGACGAAATTATCTTGAACAACGGGCGAGCAATTGATGGATCCGCTACCAAAAATATGGCTCCAAACTTTTTCACCAGTGTTTACTTTGAAGGCGTGTACACCACCATCACCACCACCACTAATTAGCAAGCGTTGCCCGTTGATGTTGGCTACAACAGGATAAGAATAGTAAGTATCTTTAATAGCGTTACCGGTGGAAGCCCACCACTGAATTACACCGGTTTTTTTATTGAATGCAGCAAATCTGTTCCGGCCCATGCCTTGATCGCCCCAGCTTGCATTGATCATCCCAATAATCAGGAGATCACCATCAACTATCGGACTGGTAACACGGCCACCATACCCAGTGATTCTGCCGTATTCTTCTGTCAATGATTTGGACCAAAGAACTTTGCCATCTTTATCAAAACAAAATAGCAATCCTTGGGTACCGTGGGCATAAACATTGCCAGTTTCTGGGTCTCCAGTCATATTGGTCCAACCAAGGCGAACACTAACGATATCAGTGTGGAAAACATTAAACTTGTATTCCCAAATCAGCTTTCCGTCTTTCATGGAAAAGCACATGACTCTCTCTTGTTCGGAAATGCCTTTGCCAACTTTATTGATAATGTAAACACGATCATTTTGAACAATAGGAGTGGTACGACCGCCAAAAGGGGTTTTCCAAACTAAGTTGTTGTCTGCGGTTTCGGGGTTTGGGGACCACTTTTCTGGGAGGTTTTTATCAGTAGAAACACCATTTTGGGTGGGACCGCGCCAATGACTCCATTCCACAGCTAAAGGGCCCGAAGATTTAACAACCTTGTTTTCTGCCTTGATATCGTCTTTTACAGCAGGTGTAGAAGCAGCAGTTTTTTTGTCTTCAGGCTTGTTAGCTGGGGTCGAATCAGTTTTCTTTTCTTGCTTTGGTGCAGATGTTTCTCCGCCGCAGCCTGTAAAACAAGTTGCAAAAAAAGCAGAAAGAGCCAAAGTTCGAAGAATCTTATTCATGTTTGAATTCCTTACAACAATCAAAGCGTAAATCAGCAGGCTTTTCATGGTAAATTGTCTTTGAATCAACTTAGGCCATGTAAAAAGCCAACGGTAGGTAAATACTGTAACTTATGTTTTAACAAAAATCATCAGAATTGCACCTAGGATATTTGTTAGATTTGGATAAATCTTTTAGATTTCATTTCTTGTCTGGGTAAGGTGCCTTTTGGAACTATTTTAATGACTGGCTTGAATAGAAACGCAGATTGAATCACCTTTTCAAGTCTGGTTATGATTAATTCGGAATCTGATAGAAGAGTTTCAATTTCAAACATAAGGTCTGAACTACCATCAGACTTGCAAAAAGTGATTCTGAACTCAAGTATTCCAGCAATTGAATGAAGCATATTCTGTAAAACAGAAGGGTAAATGTTGTTACCCTTAAGAAATATCATCTCGTCAGCTCGGCTTAAAATTCCACCCATAAGACTTTGACCGTTAAAACCACAAGCACATTTTTTGTGAGTAAGATGCACGATGTCACCAGTTCGGTAGCGTAATAAAGGGCACCCTGCCCTGCCAATTGAGCTAAGAACAAGCTCTCCAATCGAGCCAAAGCTTCGTATTTTTTGTGTATTTTGATCAATAACTTCAGCAACAAATGCTTCTTCGATGATGTGTAAAAGACCAGGTGTTGCAGAACATTCGACTGTGACAGGCCCAGTTTCTGTCATGCCGTGATGATCTACAACAATTGGGCCCCAATCTTTTTCAATTCTCAAACGAGTAGCAGGGATATTAGCTCCTGGTTCTCCCGCTAGAACTAATTTTTTTAATCCCAAATCTTGGAGGTTTATACCTTGGCTTCGAGCAACCTCACCAAGTCTAAGAGCATAACTGGGAGTGGTAAATACTACATTGATTTTTTGATTTTGAATTAATGCAAGCCTGGCTTCAGAGCTCATTCCCCCACCGGGAAAGCTTAAGTAGCCCGCTTTACATGCAGCTTCAAAGGCTGTCCAAAATCCAAGAAATGGACCAAAAGAGAAAGGGAAGAAAAGACGATCACCCTTTTCTATGCCAGCTAATTCAAATATTTTAAACCAGTTGTTTAGAAGCCATTCCCATCCATCTTTGGAGTCTAAAAAAAGTAACGGTTTCCCGGAAGACCCGGAAGTTTGATGGAAACGATTGTATTGAGCATGATCTAAATAATGAAAATCTCCGTAAGGGGGATAAGAAGATTGGCTATTTTGCAATTCAAGTTTCGAGGTAAATTCAAAAGAATCAAAGTTGTCTTTGATCCAAGTTTTAGAGACATTACCTGCACCAATGCGCAGCTTTCTAAGATAAAAAGCATTCTGAGGTAGAACCGATTCCCAGAAAGTCAAAAACGTATCGGTTAACAAAAGAAGTTCTTTCAAATGGTTTTGATACGAGCAAAAAAAGTCTAGATTATCTTATTTCGAAACAATAAAGAAGTTCTTGATCTCGGATGAAAAGTTTACCATCAGAAATAGCAGGATGAGCCCAAAGTCTTCCCCTACTTTTCTTTAAACTTGAAAGTTCCGGAATCTTGAACTTACTGATTTCTTTGTATCCTTCTGGAGAAGCAGCAAGCATTGCAACTTCACCGGAATCTTCAGCTAATACATAAAGCCTGCCATCCGCAGCAATAACAGATCCAGCACCCACCGCTTTTCTGGACGAAGTCCAAGCAACAGCACCTGTTTCAAGGTCAATGCATTCCCATGCTCTTTTTAAGTGGAAACCATAAACATGTTTCCCAACCAATACGATCCCGCCATTATCATTGGCGATTTCCTTTTTGCTGTAAACTTGTTTGGCCTGGAAAGAAGCCCCAGACTTTTCGATTTTGAAGCAATCCATGCCGTCGCCAAAACCTACGGAAGTTGCAATCAGATTGCCTGAAATAACAGGTGAGGTGCAAACAACATCATGATACTCAGATTCGCGCTTGTATTCCCAAAGTAGTTTGCCATCTTCGGGGTTAACGCCCACGCACCCCTTTTGGGTGATTTGCACAATAGTTTTTTGACCATCAATAGTAGCCAAAGTCGGAGAAGCATAAGGCGCTTGAAGTTTTACATCCGAAGAGCGCCAAAGTGGTGCGCCAGTTTTTTTATTGAGTGCTGCGAGTAGACCAAGTGATCCACCAGGAACAATGATAAGCTTTTCGCCGTCCACAATCGGTGACCAAGAGTATCCCCATCCAAATTTTTCGGGTCCACCCCCAACAGGATTAACTTCAGCAGATAAATCTTTGGGAAGATCTTTCTTCCAAACTATTTGACCAGTTTTTGCATCCGAACAAATCAAAGTACCCTGACTACCGAGAGCAAAAACGAGATTGTCGTCAACGGTAGGAGACCCATTTGGCCCACCGCTGAAAGTGTTGCCACTAAAGTCAAAAACAGGGCCAATTTTGGCATTCCAAAGCTCTTTGCCGGTAGCGTCAATTTTTAAAAGAAGCTCCTCGCCTTTGCGCGCCCCCATTATGAAAATGTTGTTTTGAACAATCGCAGGTGAAGAATAACCCGTGCCGCAGTCTTTAAAAATCCAAGCTTGCTTTGGGCCATCTTTGGGCCAGGTTGCAAGCAATTTGGTTTCCTTTGAATGCCCCGAACGATCTGAACCTCTAAAACCAGCCCAGTCTTCAGCAAGCAAAAAACTACTTGCGGAAAATAAGACTAAAAAACCAAGTGGTAATTTGTAATTACTCTTCATTGCAGATCTCCGGGAGAGGGATAATTATTTAGAAGATACATCGAAGCAAAAAACAAGGTCGAAGTCACGTAGGAAAAGCTTGCCATTGCTTACGACAGGGTGAGTCCAGATTTTACCAGATTGCCTTTCAATCTTGGTTGTTTCAGGGATTTTAAACCTTCCGGTTTCAACCCATTCTTTAGTGCTTGGTTCGACAAGTACAACGGTTCCATCATTTTGGCCATAAACATAGAGCCTGCCGCCTGCAACTGTAAGTGAACCAGTTTGATTCAGTTTTTCGGATTCCCACTTGGCCTCGCCGGTAAGCATATTATGGCATTTCCAGCGTGCAGCCCTATTATTGCAATTGCCCGATGCACCATAAATATGGCCATCCAATAAGACAACGCCGCCGTGATGATTTTCCATTACCTTGTTTTCGTAAACAATTTTTGACGAAATACCAGATTCATTTGGAGTAAGGGCAACCAAGCCGCAACCAGTGCCATAATCGGAGGTGACATAAACCTTGTTGTCATGGAATATGGGTGTTGGAATAATCGCAATACCATTAACCCCAACCTTTTCAGAAAACAATTTTTTACCGGTGTTAGCATCAATACCAACCAATCCACCTGCCGTCATTTGAATGTAGACATCGTGTTTGCCAACCTTGGCTTTGATGATGGAAGAATAAGATGCTTCATCTGTGATCTCAGTGGTGCGCCAAATCACCTTGCCAGAGGTTTTGTCTAAGGCTGCAATCGAACCCTTAGCTCCGCCTGGGCTGCAGACAACTTTATTTCCATCAATCAGGGGAGATTCGCTGAACCCCCAAATTTTCATGACTTTGCCTTCGAGTTCCTTGGCAAGTGATACAAGCCATTCTTTTTTGCCTGATTTTGCGTCGACACAAATAAGGTCACCTTCTCCACTGATGCCATAAACTTTGCCCGAATCAAAAGACGGGGTGCTTCGAGGTCCGCCTCCCCATTTATTTGGATAAGGTTTCCCAATAGGAGTGGACCAAAGTTGTTTGCCTGTATTGGTATCGAGAGCAAAGATAGATTCGGAATCGTTTTGAACTCCCATCAAGAAAAGATTATTGCCAACCACTGCTGGGCCAGAATAACCAATGCCTGCATCTCTAAAAGTCCAAAGCAATTTAGGGCCTTCAGATGGCCAAGATTGAAGCAAACCTTTTTCAGATGAAATATTGTCACGATTTTGCCCACGCCATTGTGGCCAGTCTTCAGCCATTGAATAAGAAACTAAAAAAAAGGTGGCACCAACTAATGCAAATGCAGGAACTCGAAACATAATAATTTTCTCTTAGGTGGGAAGATTTACCATTAGCTTAAGAATAGTGGAAAGATAAGACTGCTGCAAGTAAAAGTGACGAGTTATAAGATCTTTTCAGCCTATCGATTAATGTGTGATTTCGATGAACAATAACAGTTTCGGTTTAAGAACGTAAATATTAAAGGGGTGTTACACTGGCTTTTTGAGTGTCGGTTTCCAAATGTTTTGCTCCTAGTAACCAGAATACCCCTGCGAGAAAATACATTACCGATACGGCTACGAAACCAGCGTTTAAGTTGCCTACTTTTTCAATAACATCTTGCCCATCAATTGCGATGGTTCTTTCAAATGAAAAATTATCTGCAATTCCCCCAATAATCCAAGGACTGATGGCATCTCCTAATGCGTGAATTATGAAAATAGTGATTGCAAAAGCCATGGGTCGTAGTAAAGGGGGCGAAACATTTAAAAGGATTGCATTGGTTGGGCCAGTATTCAAAAAGGTGCAGAAACAAGATATGAAAATTAAAACCCAGGCGAAAGGAAAAGGAACATAAAGAACGGCAAGAAATACCGGAAACCCAATAATCATACCAATGCCAGACACAAGGAAATACGCCCCTTTGTGATAACGAGAAAAGTAATCTGCAGCAAATCCCCCGCATAATGTTGCTAGTAATCCAGAAATAACAATAAGTAAGCCCATAATAATTCCGGCTTCTTGTTCCGTACCGTTCTGCCTGAAAATGGAAACATAGTATGGGAACCAGTAGGCGATCCCGCCAATTGCAAAAGTGTTGGCGGTCATGCCAAGGATGTTAAAAATGATGGAGGGCGTTTTTAAAAGTATTAAAGCATCTTTGATCTGAATTTTTTTCGGTGGTAGGGGGGATGATTCTTGGGCCCCAATCTCAGGTTCTGGCATTAAAAAACAAAGAACACCTAAAAGTATGCCAGGTGGAATTACCCAGTAAAACGCATTAGGCCAGCCTGCAATGCCCCCAAAAGCATAGCCAAGCGCACTACCAACAGGTATCGCTCCATAAAAAATAGACATGATCATACCCCGGCTTTTTTCAGGGTATAAATCAGAAAGAATGGTTGGTGCTATTGGGCCATACGCAGCTTCACCAACCCCCACCATGCATCGGGTTAGCGCAAGAAATGCATACGAACCTACAAAAGCCATGATTATTCCTACAGGCAGTCCACTGGTGATAGAGCCCTCGTTTAACTTTGCAACCGTGCCCGAAAGTCCGCTTAATCCACTAGCAAGCGACCAAAAAATCACGCCATAACCAATGAGGTGCCAGCGCTTGATTTTTGTGCAAAATATTCCGAAAATTGGTGCAAATATCATGAAACTTGCCATGAAGCATGTTGCTAGTATTCCCAATAAGGCTTTTTTATTGTCCGGCGAATGATTGCGTAATAGGTCGCTTTCAATTCCAGCGATGGTTGCCGAAAGTATATATCTATCAATGTAGTTAAAAAGATTGATTGCGAGGAGAAGCGTAAGCGCTGCCTTAGCTTTGTGATTAATCAGCATAATAACTTTCTAAAAAATTACGCAAACACTATTAAGTTTCCTTTAAAACAAAAATGACTAATTCAATCTAGGCAGGCTTTCATGGGTGTCCCCCTATACGCCCTATCTTTCCTAGTATTTTTAAGTGTTGCTATAGATTTAATTTGATTGGGTCTTTATAAGGCTTCAAATATTGACCTTTGTAGTACTGTAAAGGTTTCTTGATTTCATGAAAATTGATTTGTGCTTGTATGAAAATGAAAACGCTGGGAAGTTAGAGCCATTAGCTTTAACTAGGCCTATTTTTTCACTGCTATGTGGTACGAAAAATCTATTTGAAAAAATTTCAGCAACGGTTGGAATTGTCCCTAGTGCCTGTTTTATTCGCAACTATTTGCAAGAAACAGTCCGTTCTTCCCATTTGGATTTGATTGTGAATTCATCCGGTTGGTTAGATGGTAGAGAAAACATCCTGTTTATTGACGGGGCATGGATTCCACCGCTTGATTTCCGATTCGCCCCCGATGTTTCTCACGTAGGGGTTTGTTCTGGCAAGCCTGTTTATTATTACTGCAAACGAATCAAACTGACTTCAATTACTGAAATACAAGATAATCTTGATTTGGTCGAAAGTTTAAGATCGATGGATTTGCCTGAAAAAAAGGTTGAAGGTGTTGTGCTTGAATATTTGTGGGATTTGGTTGGGAATAATGGCGCACAAATTATTGCAGATATGAAAGGTTTTTGCGATTTTTCGGGCCCAATCGAGTTCCCCGCTGGTTTATTTGGTCCCCTAGATCAGTTATTTATTCATCCTGATGCTGAAGTTGAACCTTTAGTAGCTTTTGATACTACGAAAGGACCAGTCGTTATTGAAAGTGGCGCAAAAATACAAGCTTTCACTCGATTGGAAGGCCCTTGTTTTATTGGTAAAGACACTCAAATTTTTGGGGCGAAAATTCGAGCGGGTACATCGATTGGTACAAATTGCAGAGTTGGTGGCGAAATTGAAAACTCTATTATCCTTGGTTATACTAACAAATATCATGATGGGTTTTTAGGTCATTCCTATCTAGGAGAGTGGGTTAATTGGGGGGCAGCAACTAATGCCAGTGACTTGCGTAATGATTATGGTTTGGTACGAGTTCAAGTTGATGGGCAATTAATTAACACCGGGCTTAATAAAGTTGGAGTTTTCTTTGGTGACCATTCTCGAACTTCTATCGGAGTTTTGCTGAATACGGGATCGAATATTGGTGCTTTTGCCAACCTTTTGCCGGGAGGATTGCTACCTCGAAATGTCCCAGCTTTTGCTTCTTCTAAAAATGGAAAGCTAATGCAGGGAAATTCGTGGGAAATCTTGATGCAGATTGCTTCTGTCGTTATGCAACGCAGACAGAGAGAATTATCTCCAGACCTTAAGCGTTTGTATCAGAGTGTATTTCAACTTACTGCTGCCCAACGAAAGAAAATCCCTTTCGAACCAGAAATTCCTTTTAATCGCAAATCAGCTTGATTACCCTGTCTTTAGATTCATGAATTCATTTGATATCTAAAAGGCAGGTTATTATGTCCCCTTTAAATCGTAGAGAAGTTCTTACTAAAACTTTGTTGGCAGGTGGTGCGTTTTGTGCTACCGATGAAGCCTTTGCCCTTAAAGATTCCAAGCAAAATGCAATCGTGCTTGAAAATCTTAAACCGGGAACACTGGATTGGCAGTTAACTTATACGCGAACCGATACCAAGGATAAACTTCGTTGTCCCCTGATTGAAGGGTTTGCATCCCGCACCAGTGTTTCTGCTGGCGAAACTATTACTTTTTTTGTCAGTGCCTTATCACCTGGTAAAGGGACTCTGGATATATATCGACTCGGATTTTATGCTGGAAAAGGTGGAAGATTAATTCAGCAAATTGGCCCTTTTGAAATTTTTAAACAAGAAACACCCGCAGTTGGCGAGCAGCGATTAAGGGAATGTAATTGGAAGGAATCCGCATCTCTAAAAATTCCAGAAGGCTGGCTTAGTGGTGTTTATCTTGCCAAGATTTCTAGTAACCAACATCGCTATCAGAGTTACATCGTTTTTATTGTTAAAGA
>CAMDHK010000133.1 GCA_945897965.1 Candidatus Kuenenia stuttgartensis
TCCATCACCACCATTGCTGGCACAGCCACAAGTTCCAGTACCATCACAATTGATAACACCGCGCCCACGCTTAGCATCAGCGCAAGCCCAGGCAGCCTGAAAGCTAATGAAACCTCAACCATTACCTTCACCTTCTCTGAAGTTGTGACCGGGTTTTCTTCAAACATCATCACCGTAACCAATGGTACCATCACCAACCCAGTGGCTTCCAGTAGCACGGTTTATACTGCTACCTTTACGCCAACACTTGGCATCAAAGCGGATGGAACCATTTCCGTTAGCAATAACTACTTTGATTCCGTAGGAAACCAAGGTACCGCTGCAACACTTACACCCCCGATCGCAATTAATACGGTGCAAACCCCTCTTGTCACGGGTGGTGCATCTACAACACAGGGTGGGGCTAGCGTAGTTTCTCTTATCGATCCAGATACCGGCGAAGTCATCGGTAGTGCGGCTCCCTTCCCAGGCTTCACCGGACAGATCCGAGTTGTTTCAGGCGATTTCAACGGCGATGGTAAGGTTGATATCATTTCAGCAGCAGGGCCCGGCGGTGGTCCAGCAGTCGCTGTCCTTGATTCCCAAACCGGCGAAGTCATTCAATCCTTCTTTGCTTTTGATCCTGCCTTCACCGGCGGCGTCTTCATTGCAGTCCGTGATTTCAACGGCGATGGCATCCTCGATATCATCGCGGGTGCAGGCGCTGGTGGTGGCCCTGAAGTTCGAATCTTTAATGGCAACGGCCTCACCGTAATTAGATCTTTCTTTGCCTACGCTCAAGATTTCACAGGCGGTGTCAGTGTTGCAAACATCGACTTTAATAACGATGGCATCCTTGATTTAGTTACCGGCGCAGGCCCAGGTGGTGCTCCCCATGTTAAAGTCTTCGATGGCGCAACCAATTCAATCATCAGCCAATGGTTTGCCTACCCAGTATCTTTCTCAGGCGGTGTTTATGTCGCAGCAGGCGATATCGGCAACGATGGCAACATCGAAGTCGTTACCGGCGCAGGCTCTGGCGGGGCCCCTGTGGTCGCAGTATGGGACCCTTACACTGGCGCATTGCTCTCACAATTCATGGCTTATGCAGAAGACTTTACAGGCGGAGTTCGGGTTGGCGTTAGCGATGGCAACTTCGATGGCATCCTTGATCTAGTAACTGGCGCAGGCCCAGGCGGCGGCCCTGAAGTCAAAGGCTTCAGCTTCCCAACCTTGGATCTGCTGTTCTCGTTCTTTAGTGGCGACCCCACTAACACCGATGGTGTATTCGTCAGCTAACGATTAAGTGATCTTTACTATCTCATTCCCCATCTACCTCTTTGAAGTGGGTGGGGTTTTCTTTTGACTCTATGATCTTATATAAACACTTTCGCTTTCTCTTTTTCTGTTAATCTTTCTCTTTTACTTTCTTTTTTACTTTTGCTTTTTCTTCCCCCAACTCCCAACCCTCTTCCCTCCGGGAAAAGGGCCCTTCGCTTCGCTAGCCCGGGCTTTAACCTTCACCACTTTTACTTACCGTTGATTGATGTGGGTTTGATTAAAGACAGAGTAGTTGCGATGGGGAAGCCCCACTGCAACTCCTCCATTTGAACCTTTGGATTTTGAACCTAAAGAGATGTTTAAATATATTTTGCCCTTCCTTGAACTTAATGGCCAGTTCGGCAGGCTCACTGACCGTACCGAAGGAACCCCGGTCCCTGAGCCTGTCGAAGGGGGCGCGCTACTTTGTCCACAATGAGCGGCGGATGTGGAAAACAACTATTAACGGTATCTCTTGTCTTACAAGCCTGAAGCGCAAGCGAAGGTTCTTCAAATACATGTTTACTATTCACACATTATTCCTTCGCTTGCGCTTCAGGCTTGTAAAGATATGCAATAAAAAGTTGTGTTCGCTCCGCGCCTTGGTCACTTTTGCCCACCTTCAATCTTTTCCCTGAGCTTGCCGAAGGGGCCTTTCCCAAACAGTATATTTATACCGTCGCTCACGCATCCGGCTCTGAAAGCAGTGTCTTCTTTCCATGTCTCTGCTTCTGTCTTTTTCGTGAAATTCCGTGTTAATCAGTGGCAAATGCTTCTGCTTATTCTTCCTTCTGTGAAATTCCGTGTTAATCCGTGGCAAATGCTTTTGCGCATCTTCTGTTAAATAAGAAAACCGGCGCAGGAAGAAAATGTGGGAAGAGCACTGAGCGCATTTATCCTAGATCAATCCAATCGCCTGGATTGGGCACCAAAGCGTTAACACCTGTCTGCGTTTTAACAGCTTTTGCCCATGCGTGAGCATCTTGCTTGATCATGTCGAAAGTATTGTAGTGCATCGGTATCACCTTTTTAGGCATCAGAAAACCTACCGCTTTGATCGCATCTTCGGGCCCCATGGTGTAGTTGTCGCCTATAGGCAACGCTGCTAAGTCGATCCCTTCCTCACCAATTAATTTCATATCTCCAAACAGGCCCGTATCTGCAGCATCATAGAAACAAAATTTGTCGTTAAAGCGAATCAGGAAGCCACAGGGGTTTCCGCCATTACTTCCATCGGGCAACATCGAACCATGGAAAGCGAGAGTGAGTTTTACTTTTCCAAAGGGGAATTGAAACGCTCCGCCATGCTGCATCCCATGAGCTTTAACCCCTTTGGATTCCATCCAGCCACTGATTTCGTAATTGCAAATGACGGTTGAATTGCAGCGCTTTGCAATTTCGATGGTGTCGCCTATATGGTCGCCATGACCGTGCGAAACAAGAATGAAGTCCGCTTTTAGATCAACAGCATTAAGAGCAGCAACGGGGTTGCCCGTAAGAAAAGGATCGATAAGGATTTTGTGGGAGTTGGATTCGATGTAAAAACAAGAATGCCCGAGCCATTGAATTTTGGTTGTCATGCGCATGAATACCTTAATTAAGAGAAGGGGGAGGGCGTTTGATCTATCCCAAAGCACCTCGTTTACCCCAGTCAGCTAAAGTATAATCGGAGTCGCCTTCGCAGGGAAAGTGAAACCCGTTACAATTTATACTAGTTTACGGAAAGAACCAGTAAAGGATGGGAATGGATTCTTCACAAGCGAAAAAAGAAAAGCCAGTCAAGAAGTTGAATCAGCGGTTATGGAAGTTGTTTCGTCTGGGGTGGAAAACCATCGCAGGGGGAATGTTACTTTTAGCTGTAGTGTTGTTGAGTGCGAAATTTCTGTTGGCAATCGGGTTGTTACGCCCTTGGTTGGATAAGACTGCAAGTGACATTGCTGATTTTCAGATACGGGTGAATGAGTGCGACCTTGGAGTATTTGGCACCACATGCATTCGCAAAATCGATGTATTTGAAACCGATTTAAAAAAGCTTGAGCCCTGGTTGAAAATTGGCTCGATGGAGACCGATGTTTCGCTGTTGCGTTTGATATCGGGGCAGGTGGTACCAGAATCGGTGGTGGTTCATAACGCTTCGGTAACATTACACTTCGATGATAAAGGGGATTTGCAGACGAAGCTTCCCAAAAGTAAAAATAATACTCCGCCTAAAATGCCCAGACTCTTTTTGAAAAATGCAGACTTCTGTCTTAAGCAGGATGGCAGGCCCCCTTTGATTATCAAGGGAATTGAGGGTGAAGCATGGCGGGATGAAAGGAAGGATTTGATATTTGTCGCAACATTAAAGGACGAAATCTGGGGGAGCTGGAACCTTCGTGCCAGAGTAGAACCAGGCGATGGCGACTCCGAACTTAATCTGAATACGCTTGAGGTTTCGTTATCGAGGGACTTGTTGGAAAGCCTTCCTTTTGTGCCGAAGGTTACGTGGGATCATGTGAAATTAAATGGGCTGACCTCGGTGATGATGGATTTATTTTTTGATGGGAAGAAAGATAGTGTTGATTACAAAATTGGGCTCGAGCCTAAAAAAACATCGGTAAATATTCCGATCATCAACTTGGATGCTGTAGATGCCCAAGGGAAGGTTGATATCGATAATGGTCTGGTAAAAATCCGCGAAGTTCAGGGTCGTGCTGCCAATGGTCTTATCGAATTGATCAAGGCGGAATTAGACTTTCGTACTGATAATTATCAGATGGATTATGATCTAAAAATCAAAGAGATGCGGATTCAAGATTTGCCCGATGCTTGGGGTCTAAGGGATAAAAAGGGCAATTCATTTGTGCAGGGTGTGGTTGCGGGTTGGGCTAAGTTGAAATTTTTGCACGACCCCGTGAAGGGTATGCAAACTTCAGGTTCGGGCCTGGGGTTAATCGAGCAGGCCAAGCTTTTGGGGTTTTCTGCAAAGCCTATACCATTAGAGCTTAAATCGGATGGCGCAGGGTTCAAGCTGGCGCCTTTGCCTGCCAACCCAGGGCTTTTGCCTGCGGTGCCTAAGACCGAAAAGTTGCCCCCTAAGCTTCAAAGCAACAACTCTCTTTTCTTTCAGACTGAAGTTCATTTTGAAGATATTCCCGCTCGTGATCTTTTTGCCATGCTCGGCGCCAAAGCCCCTGATGTTATAGCGGGCAAATTAAAACTTGATTTGCAAGTGGGCTTCCCGTTCGAAAAGGTTCATGATTATCAATCCTATCTTGGGCAGGCCCGGGTCGAGTTTAAAAACATGTTGTTGTCTGGCATTCCTGTCTCAGATTTTCAAGCGGATGCCCAGATGCAAAATGGCGTGATTGTACTTTCGGAATTGGTAGCAAAGCTAGGGGCGAAAGGGGAGCCAGCCAAGGGGAAAATTGCACCAGGTGAAATCATCGCAGCGGGCAGAATAGATATACGTGAAAAAGGGGTTGTTCACCTGCGGTCGCAGGCATCCTCTGTACCGATGGGGCTTTTTTCGATCTGGATGCCTGAACTTGGTAAGCAAACTTCCAGCACGATTTCCTTTGGCTTGGATGCGAAAACTACTGTTGCAAAAGCGCTTGATCTTTCAGCTTGGGAGGCTGGTTCTCTGTTTCGGATAGATAATTTTTCCTTCAGGGATTTGTTGTTTCCAACCATTGAGGGAAGGCTCAATCTTTTTCAAGGCAGACTGGAAGCCTCTGAACTTGTATCCTCTTGTCAGGTTGGGAAACTTTCGGGCCAAGCCACACTTCACCTAAATCATTCCATGCCCTTTCATTGCAAACTTAATGTTAAATCCCTGGATTCTAGTAATGCGTACCTTCTTTTCAGCAAGGAAAAGCTTTTCTTTGATCCCAATGGTTTGGGCGAGATTGAGGCCATTGCCTCAGGTACTTTTTCACCATTGGATTGGAAATCTTCCGGAAAGCTTCTTTTCGACAAGTTAACCTTGGGCCGATTTTTGTTAGAAAAAAATCATGTTGAATGGCGAATTTATCCTAACAAAATTGTTTTTAATGATGCGGGCGGAAATTTCATGGGCGGAAGGTGGAGCGCGGATGCTGAAATACCTCTCGCTTCTCTTAGCACTGGAAATATCAAATTTAACATCCAAGATATTGATGCGGGGTTATTGGTCCGAACTGCAACGGAAAAAGAACTCCCCATTAAAGGAAAGTTAGGCGGAATCATTCAAACAAACTTCTCCGCCCAAGATAATAATGGCGAAAGAGAAGTTCTTTTCGCAGCAGATCTTAACTCCTCTGGGTATGAAATTTTGGGAATCCCACTAAGGCAGACCAAAGCCTTTATCAACTGGAAACGGGGTTCGCTGCAGGGGAATGTGAATACTGAATTTGCGGAAGGGCATGGGAAATTAGACTTTAATCTAAGTTCGGGCTCCAAGGCTAAAATGACCGGGAACCTGAATATCAATGGTATCAAAATGCGCCAAATCCTTGTAGCTATGGATGCAAATGATCAACTGAAAAGACTGGATGCGGTTTGTAATTTGGATTTGCCCTACGAGATGAATGTCGACAATCTTCAACTTTCCGCAAATGGGAAACTCGTATTAAACAGAGTCAGCCATTCGAATTATTTACTCAGTGATTTGTTGCAGGGGAATGTGGTGGTGGAAAAGAACGAGATCACCATCAAGGATATCGGGGGAAATCTGGCCGATGGGCAATTGCGCGGCATAGCAGTACTTAACTTGGAAAACATGGAAAGCAGTTTTTATAAAGGTACGCTTAACCACGCAGAGATGGGGAAACTTTTTGCTCCCTGGATGGCAAACCTTAAACCCTCTGGGAAGTTGGATACAAGATTTAGCGGGAAACTCGGACGGGAAATAACTGCGAACGGCGAAGCATTTGCAATCGGGCTGAAGTTTTATGGGGCAGATTTCGGGGATTGGAGATCACCTTTTGATTATTCTGTCGCTCCTTCGAGAGGGGTGGGGAATTTTGTAATGCGTGATATTTCCGGATCCGTTGCGGGTGGCAAGGTATATGGCGCAACCGAATATCGCTGGGGTGTGGGTAATTCCCTTACGGGAAATCTCCGCTTTCAGTCGCTGGAAATGAAGGCGCTACAGGCGCAGTTTAGTGACACCAGGTCGCCCGGGTCGGGAACGGTTCAGGGGAAACTTGTTTTTGCAGGCAGAGATGTTAAATCTTTGGATAATATTACTGCCAATCTCGAAGGCACTCTAACCCACAGTAGGGCGCAGGGAATTCCCATCGTGAGGGATTTGGTTCCTTTTCTGCCTGGTGTTGCGACCGGGACTTTTTTTGACAAGGGCGAATTAAAAGCCCGCATGGATCGGGGCATCATTCGTATTCAAAGGCTTGCCCTTTCTAACGCTTTGGTTATGGTTTTGATCGAAGGAAATATTTCTTCTCAAGGGCAGATGGATCTTGAAGCTACCGCAAGAACGGGCAGTCTTTCTGTGCTTCCCGAGGCGATGCGAAACTTGGGGTTAAAAATGCCAGCGATTGGCGCAGTCCCCCTTGATGTTATTTCCCAGGCGACTGGCGCACTTGCAGCAGGTATTTTGCATTATAAAATCACTGGGAATTATAAGAACCCAATTGTTAAGAGCGTGCCACTCACCCTACTTACAGAAGAGTCCCTACGCTTTTTCTTTGGCAGGCTAACACCAGGCGGTCAGTAATTATTTTCGTGCTTCTCCTCTTGCAAGCAATTTTATTTCTGGTAAACCGCCGTCTATGTGGGGGTTTTGTTGTTAAATTGGAAGAAATAAGTCGAACAGGCATGAAAATCAAACAGGGGCTAATCTTTAAACTGATTTGGGTCATTGGGATGCTGGCGCCCGTAAGTGGTTGCCAAAGCCCCATGTCTATCTTTTCTGTTTGCCAAGATGGAAACACTTTGCTTGATTCTGCCCGTAACATGAAAAACACTGTGACCGAAATTCCACAAGTCCCCAGAGAATTAGATAAGGGTTTAACTTCATCCCTTACTGCGGAACCAGGTGATGTCTTGCTGGTTCAACCTGCAGACCTTGATTCACCAATCAGACTTCCAGGTGATCAGCCTGTATTGCAGGACGGGACTATAAGTTTAGGAAAATATGGCCGTTTGCCGGTTGCAGGAAGAACCCTTGATGAAATCGAATCGATGGTTAAGGCGCAAATTAGTTCTGTTGTAAAGGATGCAGGCCCCATAACCATTAGGTTGGTAAATCGACAAAGCAAAGTCTTTTATGTGGTAGGCGAAGTCAATGCTCCAGGAACTTTCCCTCTAACAGGTCGTGAAACGGTACTTGATGCCATCTTGCAGGCAGGCGGTTTGAATGATAAGGCCTCTCGGACAAATATCGTGGTTGCAAGGCCGACCCCGCCAGGAAGTTGTCGAATCGTACTTCCAGTATGTTTCAAAGAAATTGTGCAATTAGGCGATACGACCACGAATTATCAGCTTGCGCCTGGGGATCGGGTGTTCATCCCTGCCAAAGATTTCTGGAAAGACAAATCGCCTATTGCTAAAGGGCCTAACCCTTTGTGCTGTAAGGATCAGGAAGCTTGCAAGATTCCGAAGGTGAAAAATTGGGTGGGTGAAGCCCCACCTCTGGAAGAAAAACCGATAGAAGAAAAGCCGATTTCTCCCATATCTCAGAAGTAGCCCCTAAAGCGCCTGCTTCACTTTAAAACTTTCATAATTGATTTTGTTATCTTTTCAGGAAAAGCTGGATTTTTAGCTCCCGCTTCTGTTAAAATAATGATGTGGAGATTAGCCCCAAAGTTAAAGGAAAATAATATGAACTATGATTCTAGTATGCAGGAAATGACTTACGCAGGCTCTGCTAGGCTTACCTTTATTAAAAAAACATACGCACACTTGGCTGGTGCAATACTAGCATTTGTTGCCCTTGAAACCGTTCTTTTACGAACCATAACCGAACAACAGATCATGTCGGTTTTTGGAGGTTCATCATGGTCGCTGTTGATCGTAATGCTTGCCTTCTGGGGCGCTAGTTATGTTGCCACCATGTTGGCCCAGTCTGATTCTGCCCCCGCTATCCAATATCTGGGACTTGGCCTCTATGTAGTTGCAGAAAGTTTAATTTTCCTGCCGATTCTTTATGTCGCTACTCATTACATGAAGGATCCTAACCTGATTCCCGCTGCAGGGGCTCTCACGCTTTGCGTTTTTGCAGGCCTAACTATTTCCGTGTTTGTAACTGGTAAGGATTATTCTTTTCTGGCTCCTGCCCTTTCGGTGGGAAGCATGCTGATTTTTGGTCTGATTATTTGTTCGATGATCTTTGGTTTTTCATTGGGGCTTATCTTTTCTTTTGCGATGGTGGGGTTCATGAGCGCATACATTCTTTATGAAACCTCGCAGGTCATGTTGAATTTTCCTACGAACAAGCATGTTGCAGCTGCCTTAATGTTGTTTTCTTCAGTCGCAACCTTGTTCTTTTACATCTTGAGAATCCTCATGGCTTTCAGCAGTCGTGATTAGTTTCGGGTTGCCGTAATAATAATTAAAAGCCTCCCATATTAACATTTGGGGGGCTTTTTTCATGCAATATCAATGCTTTTACTCCGAACAACCTGCCAATTATCACAATATCGATGCTGATAAATCCATGGAATCTTAATTATTTTGTTGTGTTATTATAAAAATACCGATACTTTTAATAATTAACATTGTTTAATTAATTGTTAAACCCTGCCTTATTCGAGTTCCTGCCTTTTGGATTTATTAGCATTAATTTGGGGAGAGTGATCATGAAATCGTGCTGCCAATGGAAACAGATTCTAGCTGTTTGCGTGGTTGTGCTATTTGGATTGCATGACACGGCCCGTGCCGAAGTTCAACTTCCTGATGGCACCGTAATTAAAACAGTCGATTTTGAAAAACATATCGTTGGTCTCTTTGGCCGATCTGGCTGTAACCTTGGTTCCTGCCATGGTTCCTTTCAAGGTAAAAATGGTTTTAGGCTTTCCCTTTTTGGTTATGAAGCAGAAAAAGATGGTATTTCTGTTAGCAGGGAAATGAATGGCAGGCGTATCGATTTAGGTAACCCTGATAATAGTCTTTTGCTTTTGAAAGCCATGGGTTTGACCGAGCACGCAGGTGGCAGAAGGTTTTCTGCAGGTTCTTGGCAGCACAAGTTGATTAAGGATTGGATCGTTCAAGGCGCCCCCCTTACCAAAGGCAGTGGCGAAATCAAATCCCTTGATGTCACCCCTAAAGAAATCCCCTTCAATAAGCCAGGCGAAAAAATCAATCTTAAAGTGATGGTTTCCTTTGCAGATGGTACCAGTGAAAATATCACTTCCCTTAGCGAATTCCGAACCTTGGACGATGGCGTTGCTGAAGTCAGTTCCTCTGGTTTAGTTACCAGCAATCGCGCAGGGGACACCTCGATTATTGTTGCTTATCGTGGCACGGTATTTCCAGTGCGCGCCATGGTTCCGCTGGATGTAAAGCCTGGTTATAAGTATCCGAGTGTGCCTGAAGTTAATTACATCGACAAGCTTGTTTTTTCAAAGCTAAAGAGGCTTAATATCGAACCTAGTGGGCTATCAGGCGATGCAGAGTTTTTGCGCAGAATCACAATTGATGTGATAGGCACTTTGCCCAGCCCTAATGATATTCGTGCATTTGTTGCGGATAAAGATACCAACAAACGAACCAAAAAAATCGATGAACTGTTGAAGCACCCGATGCATGCAGCCTTATGGGCAACGAAGCTAAGTGATATTACTGGTAATAATACCGATGCCATCGAAAACCCCCAAAACCTTAGGGTCAAAAAAAGCCAAATGTGGCATGATTGGTTGAGGAAGCGCGTTGCAGAAAACATGGCCTACGACAAAATCGTTGAAGGTGTACTTTGTGCAACCAGCAGGGATGGCGAAACACCCGAAGACTATGTAGTTAAAGTCAATAAACTTGATGAAGAATTGACCAAAGGATTTGTTGAATCTTATTCAGATAAACCCACATTAGATTTGTTCTGGCGCAAACAAGGTGCAGTAACTTTAGACCAGTGGGGCGAAAAAACGGCTGCAGCATTCATGGGCGTTCGTCTGGAATGTGCCCAATGCCATAAACATCCCTTCGATCGCTGGACCCAAGCTGATTATCGTTCCTACGCAAACGTATTCACACAGTTAGCCTATGGCGCTTCCCCTGAAGCTAAAAAGGTGATTGATGCTGAAAATGCAGAACGCAAGAAAAAGGCAACAGGAACAAACAACAATAATATTAGCGTCGTTAAAGAGGTTTATTTAACTTCTGCAGCAGTAGGCAAGGGCGGTGCCAAGGGGCTAACTCATCCTGAAACGAATCTTCCGCTGGTGCCCAAGGCTTTGGGTGGCCCTGAAATTAAAATGGAAGCAGGCGTTGATGCCCGCAGGAAGTTGTTTGAATGGTTGAAAACTTCTGATAATCCTTACTTTGCACGAAGCTTTGTTAATCGTGTTTGGGGCCATTACTTTGGCGTAGGTATCGTTGATCCACTCGATGATTTTTCAATCGCCAACCCTCCCTCCAATCCAGCATTGCTAGACGCTTTGGCCAAGGATTTTATCGACAGTGGCTTTGATATCCGTAAGCTCGAAAAAACAATTCTTTTGTCCCGAGTTTACAACTTAACTTATGTGCCAAACGAAACCAACCAGTTTGATGATAACAACTATTCCCATTGCTTTATTCGCCCAATGATGGCGGAAGTGGTAGTGGATGTACTTTGTGCAGCAACAGGTATGGTTGAAAACTTTGGTGCAGAAGCTCCTAAGAATGCCAGAGCTATTGAAGTCGGGGCTAGCAGGGTTAA
>CAMDHK010000134.1 GCA_945897965.1 Candidatus Kuenenia stuttgartensis
GTCGGCATTGTGGGTGGGCGTTAGTTTGCCATTATCAATGCGACAGCGCTGCATAAACCTACCAAGAGGCCAGTTCATACCACACTCATTTGGTTTGTCGGCAGGAAAGCCAAAGAGAAAAACTTCATTTCTAGCAGAATCAATTTCAAAGCCGCCAAAGCGGGCCTTCGGATCTTGCAAAGGTGCGGGCAGTTCGAAAAGCGCATTCTCAGGAGCGTCCCATTTCCACACAGGGCAACCATGTGGGTTAAGCCCTGTAAGCGCAATCTTTCGCAGGTAGCGCTTACCCTTAATACGACTAATGAACCAATAGTTACCATCATCATCAATGTTTTGAAACGCAGTATCGCTATCCTCACGCAACGCCTTCGAATATTCGGAAGGTGCAAACTGGCCATCACCATCGCCATCGGTCCAAATAAAACTACCAAACCCTAGAGGTTGGTGTGGAGGCCATATCTTTGCCGTGTTGCGGGGAGAAATCACTGCACAAGGAATAGCTGCTTCATCACCATCTTGAAAACGAAACACACACATTGGAGAACCATGCTGAGTGGTGGTGATGAGAAACTTTTTCCCCTGCCAGCGCCTAACTCCATAAACAAGTGCATTTCCATTAGTACGAGCATCATCCGGGAAGCGTCTGCGATCCAATGTGCTTGCGATCCATTGCTCATTTCGGTAGTGATTGAAGGAGGAAAATAGATCAACTTTGGAATCAGGGTCTGCATCAACAGCGTCAAGAAATGATGTACCAGATAGGTTCCAACGCGGTTCACCTGTTTGATTGAAGGATTGCAAACGGCTCTGGCACATTCCCGCCATACCTATATCGCAAACATAAAGGTTACCCTCGCCATCGGTGCCTATGCCACGAATATTCTCGAAGCAATTCGCACTGATTCGCCCTTTCTGCGAACGCCAACCACCCTTTACCCCAACGCTTGAGCCTCGTTTAATCACACCATCAAGCCCGGTGTAAGAATGCACTTGATGATCAGTTCCGCCATCGGCTACCCAAAGCCTCTGATACCTTGCATCGAAGGAGATATCCATAGGATTTGCAATATCGTCAATACTTTGAGGCAACTTATTCCCATCAGGATCATATTTAAGCACCCGGCCCGGAACCATAAGGGGTGGTGCAAAGGCTCGCATGCGGTGCATGCTAATTCCCGGTCCGAATACTCGTACACAGCGCACAGGCTTCATAGCATCAATCGTTACATATTCTTCAGGCCAGCTATAAAGTTTATCCTGAGGCGTTTCCACATCTATCCAAGGCCCATCTCGGCCAATGGTACTAGTTTGCACTTTCAGAGCCCTAAAATCTTCCTTCGCCATATCGCCCATGATGCAGAAGCGAGAGACCGCCTGCAACTTGCCGAAATCAAAACCCACAAAACCCTTCAGCTTATCCTTGGCGATAAAAGAATCTTTATCAGAAGGGCTGATCGCCTTCTCGAGCGCATGCTCAACATCGAGTGCCTCGCTGCCAAAGATCTCGCCGTGCAGTTCTTGATAAGCATACGCAGAGGTGGCCCGCTGAATGGCCCAAAGATTACCTGCAGAATCCACTTCAAGCTTACCCGCACGTATCAAAGGGATATTAAAATTCGTAAGCTTAAAGTTCTTGAGCGACACGACCTTCACACCTGCATCATCAGCCAAATAGATGCGTTCACGCTTGTCATCAAAGGCTAATCCAGTGATGGGAAGAATCTGCTGAGGGAGTTGGATGCTGCGTTTCTTTAATGGATCAACGGCTAAGCCCGGGTTACGCGGATACAAACTTAAATCAGTCCGAGGGCCATCTTTGGTATTAAGTTTTCGAACATAAGCGGCCCACTTCGAATTTACCGCAACCGCATCGCCTGAGTTAACCCCAAGCCCAGTAATTTCGGGCAGCGCATCTCCATCCTTATAAATGCCCGCAGCTCTCAGCCCCTCTTCCCAAGTAGTCGTAAGAAACACATAGCCCTCTGCGCTCACCGCCATGTCAGAAGTATAAAGCTGCATCCAAGTCTGAGATTTATCATTGAAGTCATTACCACGAATCAGGGTGTTCCCGATGCCTGTTGTAGTAACGGGTAGAAAAGGTATCTTCTCAACTTTTGGCACGGGGATAATCTGCGCCATCATGAAGGATGGGCAAAAAAGCGTTAAAAGCAAGACAATGGCACAATGTTTAGAACTAAGACATCGAATTACAAACAATGAAACACCAATGATTGATTTCATGATTCCTACTTTGTTCAATTGAACCCAGCAAATTGACATTACTCTAATTGCACTGTAACAACTTTATTTTAATGCTCATTCCATTACACATATATCATTCAAGTTGGAATTGTTGTCTATGATATTTTTTCTAATCGCTGATTAACTCGCTAAAAAGAACACTCCCCCACAAATAATATTCTGCTGCTGACCTATCTATTCCAAATACCAACGGTAACATTTGACTATTGAACAGGTGACAAATCGTGGTTGTACATTATTTCATCCCGGGCAAAACGCCTTAACTCTTGATCGGAGACTTTAACATGAATATGGACTTAGTGGAAATCGCATGCGTTGTGGATCGTTCGGGATCGATGGCTTCCATTTGCTCGGATGCAATTGGAGGGTTCAACTCTTTTCTGGCCAGCCAGAAAACACAACCCGGTTCGACAAAGTTTACCCTAGTGCTATTCGACAACGAATACCAAGTGGTTCACAACGGCACCGATATCAAACTTGTGGAAGACCTTAATACCACGACATTTATGCCCCGTGGTTCGACCGCATTACTGGATGCGATTGGAAAAACCATCGACGATATAGGCAACCGATTAAGCCAGGCTCCAGAATCTGATAGGCCTGGTAAAGTGATTTTGGCAATCCTCACCGATGGAGAGGAAAACGCCAGCACTGTCTACACACGGAAAAAGGTGAAAGGCATGATTCGTAATCAACAAGAAAAGTATAATTGGGATGTGATGTTTCTGGCTGCAAACCAGGATGCGATCTTGGCTGCAAAGGAACTTGCGATACCTTCCGAAAATGCGATCAACTTTTCGCCCAGCGGTGAAGGTGTTAAAATGGCGTTCTCTTCTCTTAATGCTGACATCAACCATCGTAGGGAAAACCATCGCAGTGCTAAACCTAAATAGGGATGAACAAAGAAAAGGGTGGCCTCTTGATTGGTGGTGGGCCTACCTCATTCTTGATTTTGAAAGCTGATGGATCATAAGCCTTTGCGATTGAAGGGGTGATCCATTATGCCAACTTTGTATGCGCATGGTAGTAATCCATGTAAAAGGTAACCTGCCCCTATTGTTTTCGGAAGCCGCATCTCCACCCTGCATAATCGCACAAACTTTATTTAGACTTCAAAAATCCGACTCTGTTTATCCAGATGAAATAGAGCTAAAAACCACACCTTAAGGCTTGTGATTTTAAGCGAGGGTATTACGATGGTGGTCGGGCAGTTTAACTGAAAAGATCATCTAGATTGATTTGAACATGCGCAACGCCCATCAATCGATAAAAGGATAAACAATGATGAGGCGTACCATTGCGATTTATACAGCCCACTTATTTACAATTTTTCTACTTGGTGGAATCACCAAGTTACAAGCAGAAATCCCACCAAAAGGTTCAATAGATTTGCCCCCGGTTAGTGCTTGGGGAAAGGCTTTGGAGGTAGATGAGCCGCAGAGTGCGTTTCATTCGATAGGTGCAACGATGTGGCATATGGGTAGAAATCCAACACGCATCAAGTCGTTTCATGAATGGTTGAAGGCGAAGGGCATTAATGAGGAAAGCTTATTACCAAATGGATTGAAGGCCCCGATTGATGCAAGGCGAATGCTTATAGAACCGGAGCGGGCTCCAAACTGCGGTTGGACTGCCACGAAGGATTCAATCACCAGTAGGCCGGGGCATCGAGGCCCGGAGGCCAGACTTCCTCTAAAGGTGGAACTCACAGGAATGTACAGGCTCTGGATTCGGTACCAAGGACATGCCAAGGGTACCGCAGTTACAAGCCTGACTTTATTTCGCAAGGGGGAAGAGGCTGGGGCGCCATTGTTGTATGAAGAATTCAACACAAAGGTTGCAGTGCAAGATGGATTGGCATGGCATGATTTAATGACAGACTTGGAGGCAGGGGAATACACCATAGTGCTGGGGCATGTCGTACGATACTACCACACGCCAACCAATGTGCCATTTTCGGAACACAAAATCGATTGCCTTTATCTGACCGACGAAATCTGGGCGGATGCCCCAACCGATACCACTCTGGCAGCACTGCGCGAATCTACCCCAGAAGTGCAAAATAATGATCGGCCGATCCTTGATGCAAAGGATCAGAAAAAATGGCTGCTATGGCAGGTGAGGCCAGGGCACTGGGAAACAGCCAGCGAAAACGAACCTCTGTTTCGACTCAGTTATGCGTTCTGGCGCGAGAAAATATCAGATATCGCAGAGCGGGAAGATTATAACGCAGCCCCAAAGGATCCGGTGAAAACAAACATCCCGGACTACCGTGAAGGCAGGCGGCAGGTAATCTTCGATCCCATCTGGAACATGGTTGGTAACCCATTCCGCATCAAGCAGCAAGCTGCCATCTTGAAAAATGACATCGACACCGATCCCTCTGCAAGCGATGCTGATTTCGACTGGATTTATCCGGGCCGTTTTCCTGTGGTGGCAGGGCAATGGATTCGGGAGGGAGGCGGTCTATCTGCGGATCATGCAGCGACAAACGCAACTGCGATTGGGCGCTACACGGTAAGCAGACCCGGTAAGTGGCATCTTTGGGTTCAGTTCAAGAACATCAATTACTTTGAGTATTACTCGGTTCATGCAAGCACCGAAACTGGACAAAAAGCATCTTGGGAAAGAACAGAAAGACTATATCCTGGCGGTCGTGCGGCATGGGCAAAGGTTGGAGCATTGGATATACCCGAGATGACCCCGGAACAAGTTATGGTGCACCGCGCCAAGGCTGCCAAGGGTGTTTTTGTCAAGGATGGTGAACCGGTTTTCGTGAATCGTTACGGAGAATGGAATCGGGATGGAAATGCCCTGACAAACAAATCGCCAGATACCTTCCTATGGGCAACCAGCGGACTGTTGGCCAAGGAGGATTTCCAAATCCGCTCGAGAATATCACTGACAGAAAAGCCAGGGGCGGGGTGTGGCTTTTTTTTCCGCGATGAACTCGGCCTGCGTGACAACTTCCTAGATTTCGATGGAACCATCACCGGGCCATCGATTGAACCGGGCGCCAAAAACACCATGATGGCCCACATTCTACCAAATGAACCGTTCGATCTGGAAATCACAAGGAAGGCCTCTGCTCTTTCCATCCGTATCAATGGCAAAGAAGCAGGCAACGCCAAGCTGGTAGACCAACCCACCCGCCGATTCGGATTTCGTACTGGAAAGAACACGCTCCGCATCCATGCATTTTCTGCCACAGGGAAGCTCGACGATGGCCTTCAAATGCAACGGGAAATAAACATTGCAATCCTCATCAACAAATACATCAACCCCCGCACCTACCGTGGCGTTTACAGACTGTTCATCACAAATGATGGGAACTACAAACCAGAGGGAAACATCACACCCAAGCCAAGCCTTGCCCGTTATGAATCGCAAATGCAGGCCGCCGGGGGAACCAAGGAAACTGGTTATGTAATGAACTTGGCTGCTGGAATCGGCTCGATCAGCCAGACTTGGATGCCCGCGCCCGAGCCAGCACAGCCTAAACTTGCCATGACGATGGCACAAGACACGACGCAATCTGCAAGTCTGTTTTTTCGAAATGTACTTAATGAACCGCTTGTGCTGCGTATATCGCCCGGCTCATTAAAGAGTGAGCAGCAAAGCTTTGAAAACCGCATCCGCTGGCGGGCAGTGGGTTTCGCCCCTTACGGAGATGGGCGCGAGGAATGGACACCATTCTTCCTACTGCGCCGACCCTTCCTGATAATTCCACCGCGCAGTGTGGCCCAGGCATGGCTCACCTTTGATTCCGCCGGCATGCCACCCGCTGATTATTCTTCAACCATTCGCATCGAAGCGACCGACCTTTCAGGCAAAATACTATTTCCCACCCGCACAATAAATACTGAGGTTCGCGTATCCGGGGTTCGTGTTGAGCCGCGTCAACCAATCCTTGTCCATGGTTGGGTGAACCCACCACCCGGTGAAGAATACCGCACAGATTGGTTCAAGCGCTTTAATGTCTGGCAGGGGCCATTCTTCTCAAAGCAAGAAATGGCCAAGTACGCTATCAAGCAGCAAATATGGTGTCAGCGTGGCATCAACGAGAAACAGATTCGAAGTTTGATTGCAGAAGCCAAGGCAAAGGGGCTAACCCATGATGATTGGATGATGTCCATAAATGATGAACCAACCGGCAAGACAGCCAAGGAGCTTGCAGATTATCTCGCCATAGGGAAGATGATCCGTGAGATAGACCCGCAACTAAAGATCACATTGAACCCAGGCGAGGCAGCCAACGCTGCTACTTTTCAAATCCTGCAACCATTTGCCGATCTTTGGAACCCCTACAAATTGCACCTTTCCTATGGCCCAAGCGGTCGAGACTATCTAAAAAAACCATGGATTTGGTACACCACACCATGCTACCAAGACAAATCCCCCGGCATAGCAACCGAGATGTACGAGCAAATTCGCTCAGTCCTGCGTCAACCAGCAGACTGCCGCGGAACTGCCTTTTTTGCACCCTACTATCCTTGGCGAGATCCGTGGGATACTGCTTACGAGCACATCAAGGATGTCTCGGTTTTCGTTCTTCCTTCCCGCCATGGCCCGGTTGCCACACCCGCATGGGAAGCCATCCGCGAATCCGTACAACACGCAAACCTTGCGCGCATGGTTCGTGAAAGAGCCAAGCCGGAAGATGCAACCGCAAAGCCATTGTGGGAAACCGGCAGCGTTGAATCGCTTTGCAATTGGTTACTTGCCCAGCCATAGTATTGCCAAAATCTATCAAAAGTCATTACTATAAAAGCTATCGGAAACTTATAGAGATACAATTTAGGCCCAACCCCGAGAAGAAGATTCCCCTCATGGGTCGCGATCATCAACCACTTTGCAATCTATATACATCCATGCTGAGAAAGGGTGGGGTTGGGATCGAGCGTTTCAGTACTTCCACAGGTTCCCTCGAAGGGCTTGTGTAAAGTATTGAAACAACCGTAAGAGAAGAACGGCGAAAATCGAGTATGATCGAGATTTGCTTTATTACCTTGGCACGACTCGCCCTAGGCAGATTCGAAAACCATCGCGGGAGTCGGAATAAGTTACGCCTGCGATCCCCAAGCGTACCGCACAGCGGGCATTGCCTGGCACATCAAAGTAATTTCCGCCCCGACACACAGGACGAGTGACAGTCCGCTTTTCGGGGTTTTCGTAATAGATATCTTCGTGTCCGCCTTTCGGGTCGAAATGATCGATAACAAACTCCCAAACACCGCCACACATATCCGCCAAGCCGAAACCGTTCCGACCTTTTTCGCCATACTGGTCTACTGGGGATACGAACGGAAAGCCATCACTCCAAGGCGCCTTAGCTAGTGGCCAAGTCTTCTTGCGGCCCGGTAGGAAATCGATCGCAGAAATGTTGAGCCTGCCTTCGCCTTGCTCAAGATCATTGCCCCACCAAAAGGCAAGGCTTTCCTTGCTGCCGCCTCGACAACCATATTCCCACTCGGCTTCCGTAGGCAGTCGATACTCCAATCCTTCTGGCAATCGGCCTGCCTTGCGTTCCCGCTCGGTGAGCCATTTGCAGAAAGCATTCATGTCGTTATAACTGACGCAAACCACAGGAAAAACATCTCGGTTTGGGAAACCCCAGTTAGGGTCGCGCCAACTCTTGCCAGGCATTGGCTTCCACGGTTGAACCAGCGTTCCATTTCTGCGATACCCATCCCATTCCATGTCGAAGCATTGGGTTTTGCCTTCGGGTTTCTCTGCATCGGTGACATACTTACTCTCTAAGGCAAAGCGCTTGAACTGCCCGACACTAACTTCCGTGCGGCCCATCCAACAGCCATGCTTCACACGCGTTAATCGTGGCGCTTCGCCTTCAAACGACTCACGGTTCGTCCCAGGCTGAGCGCCACCTTCTATGCCCGTAGCCCACTTCTTCTCTTCTGGGCTGCTACCCATCATGAACTCGCCGGGTGGCAGATAAAGAACCTCCAGCATGACTCCTTCCCCAAGATCGATCTTTTTGGATTCGCGTGGATTGGGTTCGGCAGCGTGAAGACCGACCAGAGGAATGAATAAGATAGTAGTGATAAGTGTGAGTGAATATTTCATGTCATGTTTTCCGAAATGGGACAGTGGCTTTTCTTAAACGCATTTGCAGTACGGATGCAAAGGTATAGCATAAGTTATTTAGCATCAATAAGGTAAAGAATCTCAACAAGCTGGCTACTTGGCTTCTGTAATTGCACTTACATCCTTCAAGCGGATGCGGGTTTTCACAGGCTCCATATTGGTAAGATTAAGCGACTGCCTATGAGCCTGCACATAAAGACCCACAAGCTTCAGAGGATAGTCAAGCTTGCCATCCCCATTACCCTGCCATTGCTTTAAGCCAGCACCCGGTTCAATTTGCCTTGCGGGCGAATCATTGGTAAGAGGAAAAGTGACAAAGCACCAGCCATCAAAATCAATCGCAGATTGGTTCAACCAATCTCCCCCATCAATATCATTGGAGGAACGCCAGCGCTCGCCCTTGGCATCTTCGATCTCCCAGAATATTCTCCCCCAACTACTATCACCCTTGACCCAAACCCCTACCGAATGCGGTTTACCAATAATCGGTAATGGTTGCTTTAAGCGCAACGCAGTGTATTCACCAACAACATTCGGCACTTCCCCTTCACGCTGAAGCTCCAGTTCCAGACAAGAACCTTTCTCAGAATCATTAACTTTATGAAGGTTAAAAACACCGGGCTTGCGCAAGGATGTGGTGATTGATTGTTCGGGGGCAAGTTGCCAAAGTGCAAGATCATCCATGCTGTTGATAACCTGGGTGCCTGCGGGTGGCTGATTTTCGGGAAAGGTGCGACGGCCTGCGGTAACTTGCGTTGCAGCAGAAGGGCACACAAGATAACTAACTCCGGTGCCTGCGGTAACTTTAAGGCGGCGGTCATTAGACTTCCGTTGAAGCTGCCTTCCATAAAATTCGATAGCGGTCGCCGTTGTATCAGAAGGAAATTCGAACTCCAATTCGCATTCCCCACGAGGCACCCAAAACGCATAGATGCGCTTGCCATTGCGATCGAACTCAAGCACATTGGCACTGGCAGACCCCGTAGCCATCTGGCGAATAAGTTTTACAGAATCCAAAACATTCGTAAGTGTTGCAAGGGCTACATAAGCAGGCTTAGGGTAATGAAGCGGGCTACGCTGACACAGGCCACTCGCACCCCATAAAGTATCGTAATAAGAATTTCCCACATCTTCGATGCCTGCAGGTGATACGGTTGGGAACCGGTTAGCAAGCCCGATCATCACATCGCGTGCATACCACTCGGCGTGCCTCTCCGCACCCAGATCACGCTCGGCCCGTGAAGTAAACTCATAACAGCCCGTCAAGGGAATATCATAACCAAACTTGCGGGCTGTCTCTGCCATCAACCAGATTCCCGCAGTGGTGTGTGGCGAAAGTTTTTCAGGGGCAATAGTCTGCCCAGTGGTTTCACTACCCAGATAATCAATAAGTTCTCGTGGGAATCCCCTTCGTAACATCACAGCAACAATACCTAAAGAGCCCCCGGAGTTTCCTGCGATGATTTTAAGCTGCGGGAACTTCGCCCGAATAAACTTCGCACCCTTCAACCCTAATTGGTAAAGCTGATCTTCACGCTCTGCAAAGGCCTTATCCTTGGGCACATACTTAGACCCATAAAGCTCGGGCGGATAGGCGCCCGGATCATAGCTTTCATGAAATAAATCAATGTACTGGCAATGAGGAAACCTTTTAAGAAGGTCGCCAATCACTTTTTCTGCGCGTGCTTCCGCAGCAGGCCAATCGTTGAGATCAACAAGTCGAAAAGGCCAGTTGATCTGGTTTAGCGAAATCTTCCAAGGGGCAAGCTCGACTTCAGAATCTTTGGTCCAACCCATGGTGGTACGGCGCATACCCGCCTTGAACAACATGGGGCCCGCAACCTTGGGATCGCGGGTTGTGTAATGAACGCCATTAAACCACCATGTACCAAATGGCGATTCATAACCAGCGGTGCGTGTATCATTTCCGAGCAGTGCAAAAGAAGCATTATGCTGAAGAATATTCTTGCCTGCTTGGTCGAGCAAAATCACGCGGAGCCCGTACCAACCAGCATCAGGCATGGCAAGCGGAAGAGTAATATCCACCTCAGCACCAATACTAGCCAATGAAACGATCTTCTCATTCTTGGCAAGAATTTTCCCTTTAATATCAGTGATTTCTGAGCGCAAAGAATAGCTACCTGGCTCCACCGCCTTCAGGGAAAATGTGGTCTCGGGAGTTTCATCATTATGAAAAATATTGCCTGCTTGCGACTGCTTGAGTCGAACTTCCACAGGTAGCTTTTCTAAGGTCGCACCAAAAACATGAACAGCACTGGTCAGGGAAGGCACAGGCTTACGGCGCTTGTCGCGCTGTACTTCGAGGCCACCGCATCGACCCAGAAACTCGAAATCAAGGTAAGGACCAACCTTCATCGCAGCATAGGAATCCTGAGTGTCTGCAATTAAATCAAGGATGTCGCCTGACTTTAAATCCACTCGCACAAGATACAGTGGCGTGGTAATGGTCTTCCCATCGGCGATAGGATAGGTAACGCTACCCACCTGCTTAATGCCTTCGCCGGGTAGTTCTCCATTGCGGGGTAATGTAATGCTGGTATCTGCCATCGCCCCACCTCTGCCCGAAATGGCAAAGCGTGTAAGGCGGGTTGTCAGCAAGGGATCTTTGTTTAAATCTGGTTCCACTGCGCACAACACCCATGCACATTTATAAAACGCCTGAGGAACCGAGAAGTGCAATGACTCAGGCATA
>CAMDHK010000135.1 GCA_945897965.1 Candidatus Kuenenia stuttgartensis
GTTGCACCAGCACACATTCCTTCCTAGAATACTAGTTACAAATGTAACCAAGTGGGCTTTCAAGGCAAAGCCCTGTTTATTCCAAGGAGAAGGAATGGCGGAAAAAGTTGTCATCATCGGTTCTGGCCCTGCTGGTTGGACTGCTGCAATTTACGCAGCCCGGGCCAACCTTCAACCTATTGTTTTTGAAGGCGCCATCACCGAAGAAAACCGTATTAAAGGTACTCTTCCGCTGGGCCAACTCGCACTTACCACCGAAGTTGAGAACTTTCCAGGGTTTCCTTCAGCAAGCTTACATCAGTTCTTAGAAACCGCGCTGCCCGAAGATCGCAGGCCTTACTGGATATTAGATAAAAAAAGCCAACCGGGCCATGGCATTACCGGCCCCGAGCTTATGGATCTTATGCGCCAGCAGGCTCTCAATTTTGGCACCCGCATCATTACTGATGATATTACCCATGTTGATTTTTCCAAGAAACCTTTCCGCATCACTTCCTTGGAAGGAAACACGGTTGAAGCCATGTCGGTTATTATTTCCACAGGTGCACGCGCCAATTATCTAGGACTTCCTACCGAAGATAACTTTAAAAACCGGGGTGTTTCTGCCTGTGCGGTATGCGATGGCGCCCTTCCCCGATTCCGCAATAAACCCTTGGTTGTTGTGGGTGGTGGCGATTCCGCCCTCGAAGAAGCTTCCTACCTAAGCAAATTTGCAAGTGTTGTTTATCTGGTTCATCGCAGGGATAAACTTCGTGCCAGCAAAATTATGCAAGATAGGGCCCTAGGCAACCCTAAAATCAAGCCCTGCTGGAATAGCGCCGTCGAAGAAGTCTTGGGTAATGATAAAGATGGCGTTACCGCAGTTAAGCTTAAAAACCTGATTACAGGGAAAACCGAAGAATTAGCAACCAGTGGCATGTTTGTCGCCATCGGCCATACCCCCAACACCGATTTCCTTAAAGGGCAGTTGGAATTAGATGATAAAGGTTATATTGTTTGGCAAAAACCCGCACGAACTAATACTAGTGTGGACGGCGTTTTTGCCTCGGGCGATGTGGCAGATAGCTACTATCGGCAAGCAGTTACGGCAGCAGGAAGTGGCTGCATGTCTGCATTGGATGCAGAGCGATGGCTAGCAGAACATGGAGAACTTTAGTTTTTGGGTTGACCTTTGGCCCTCTGATATCTATCCATATAAATAAGGAAATTGACCTCGTAGCTCAGTTGGTAGAGCAACAGACTTTTAATCCGTAGGTCCTGGGTTCGAGTCCCAGCGAGGTCACTTCCTTACTTTGTATTACTTTGTTACAACTCGTATCATTTCGCACAACCTCTCAACTACCATAGACTTCCGTCAAACTTTGCGAATCTTTGCAAAGTTCTGCTTGGCCTTGCTGCACGGGAAATTGTATCACTTCTGGCAAGAGTGCATCGGAATATGCACGAGATTATCATCCATTCATGTTTGGTTTTTTCTTAAGCTTATCTGCTCTCTTAACTTTAAGGGGGTCTTTTATTTTTGCTTTTTTTTTAGGCGTGTTGGTCTCGTTTGCTTGAATTGCAGTGTTTTCACTTATTAGGTTCGTTGTATCGGCGATTTTTGCCTGATTATCAGCATTGGTTCTTAAACAACCAGGCAGATGGACGCCCTCAAAACCACTGGCACAGGCTTCATGGCCTAGGAGAGGCCGTTCCGACTTTGCCATCGATAAAACCCTGACATGCTTACTTGTAATGCAGAGCACATCCATTTCACCGGCCATTTGGCTTTGTGCTGGAAAACAAACTGAAAGCGCAATCCTTTGGAATACTTTGCCAATACATTCTTCATTGCTTACTCCTCGTTTAATGGAAATCTTTCACTATACATAACGAGCTTAACACATTCTACACTTTCCTTGGCTCAGACCTCTAGCTTCCCCTGCGTTGCGGCATAGTGCAGGTAGGCAATACTCCGGTGATGGCGTGGGCAATTATAAAAAATCCAAATTATCAAATAAATCTATGGTTCTAGGAATCGACCACGGCTTTGAGCCGTAGTACCGTATGCCAGGCCGCGCCGAGAATGTACCGGATTTGGGAAAGAAGGGGAGCAAGGGAAAAGAGTAAGAAAGTTATGGTAAGTAGGTTGCCTTTTAAGTGTGCAATCAATTATTGCGGGCGATGCGAAAGCCCAGATTATGATCGCGGTCGGTAGGCCGGATGAAATTCCTGATCGCAGAGCGCTGATAAGAAGCATCGAAGTTAAAGGCACCGCCCCGCAATACCCGATATTTTCCCTCAGGTGGCCCTTTAGGATTCAAAATCGGCTCCTTCGCATAAGGCCCATACCAATCATTGCACCATTCATCCACATTGCCATGCATATCGTGAAAACCAAAGGCGTTTGATTTGTAACTTCCAACAAATACGGGTTTACCGATTTTAGAATCTAAAAAGTTAGCTTGATCCTTACCAAATCTTTCACCAACTGCGTAACGGGTTTTAGTCCCTGCCCTGCAGGCGTATTCCCATTCAGCCTCTGTGGGCAAACGAAATCCCCCACTGGTTTTCTCATTTAGTTTTTTGATGAATTTCTTGCAGTCTTCATAAGAAACATCGGTAACGGGAAGTTTGGCCCCGCCTTCGCTGCTCGGGTTATCATCCATGATCGCTTCCCACTGAGCTTGTGTGACTTCATACTTACCAAGGAAAAATGATTTTGAAATAGTAACTTCATGTTCAAGCTCATTGCTAGTTCGCCCGGTTTCAGAAATGGGGGAACCCATGGTAAATTTTCCCGCAGGTACAATCAGAAGTTCCAGGGAAACACCTTTGCCAATATCTACAATTTCGAGGGCAAGCTTTTGGGGCTGAGCAAATACAACCATGACGAAGCTGAAAAATGAAAGAAGAATAAGAGTGCGCATAAATCACCAAAGTCAAAGGACGAAGTAGCATCCACGAAAATTGCAGCGTTATAACCTTTGCAATTTTGCCACTTTATCCGTTCATCATTTCTGTAATCTGCTTGGTTGAGTTGCCTATTGGGCGATCGAGGGGGATCCCCGTGCAAGCAAGAAGGGTGGCGAGTAGATCGCCTTGATTAGCTTTCGTGGTCAGGAAGCGACCAGTCTTCAGTGAGCCGCCGCCACCGCCCGCAATGACGAACGGAAGGTTCTCGCGGGTGTGGTTGTTGCCATCTTCGAGGCCTGAACCCCACATCATAATGCAGTTGTCAAGAAGTGTGCCTTTGCCCTCATAGAGGCTAGCCATTTTTTTCACCATATAGGCAAACTGAGAGATGTTGAAAGCGGTGATGGCTGCAACCTTGGACTTAGTTTCATCCTTATTCCCGTGATGGGTGAAGGAGTGATGGTCACCGCTCAAACCGAGTTCGGGATAGGTCACACCGTTTGGCGTGGAGCCAATGTAGGTGCTGACCCGGGTGGTGTCGGTCTGGAAAGCAAGCACATTAAGATCACACATCACCTTCATGTATTCGCTGCGTTTTTCGCCGATGGGGATTTTGATCTCGATGGGCGGTGAGTCGGTTGCGTTGCGTTTAACGGTGCTAACCCCTGCTTTTTCGAGTGCGGCATCCTTCTGCCGCTGTTCAATCGCTGCAATCCGGCGTTCTACGAACCGAACACTATCGAGGTATTCATCGATTTTGTGCTGATCGTCTTGAGGAAGTTTTTTGCGAAGTTCGCGTGCACCCCCAATAACCAAATCGAGCATGCTGCGGTCAAGCGGATCGTGCTTCAGGGTGGCGCCCGGTTTGTCGGTTTTGCCAAAGAGGCGGTTGAGCACATTGCGGGGATTAATCTCGGCTGGTACCGTTTGGGTAGCCGAGCGAAAACTGCAATGCGAATAGTAGCCTTCGTTCAATCCCTCCTGATTTTCTTTATGCGTTTGCGGCATTGTCGCCAACTCAAGAGATGGCAAAGTGGTCAACCCACCGATGTAGTTTGCGGCAATCTGGTCGGCAGAAATTGCGATGTCAATCTTATTACGGTGATCAGCATTAGGAAGAGTAGCAGTAAGCCAGGTCGATAGTTCCAGAGCGTGTGGCGCACCATTAAAAGGTTTGATGGGCACACCAGATACGCCCTTTACCATAAGGCATTGATTGAGAACAGGACGAAGAGATTCGATTGACTTAGGTGGTGCGGTAAGGAATGTATCGGGGCTGGTTGGCCAGAATTGATCCATGACAACACCGTGCGGCATGTACATGAAGCCGAGCCGAACAGGGGGCTTGGCAGGCGTGCCCTTTTCATTCTCAGCCCAGCCGATGGAGTTAAACATAGGTAAAGCAAGGGTGACACCTATGCCTTTAAGGCAGTTTCTGCGATCGAGCATGGATTTTTGAGTCATGATTTTAACCTTATTTAATGCGGCGGTGGGTGAATGGATAACTAGCAACAACTTCAATGATCAGCGATTGCATACGATAATCATCCTTGCTGATATTTTCCAGCAGGTGGTCGACGACGATTTGATCATAACCTTCAATCTGACGGCAAAGAGAGTAGGCGAGCAATTTTTCAGCAAGGTTGCGAGCGATGTCTTCTTTGCGGGTGGCGATGATCGCTTTCAAGTCTTTTGGGGAATTGAATTTCAATCCTCCTGGCAGTTCGCCGGTAGCATCAATCGGGGCTCCAGAATCATCTTTATCCCGCCAACGACCGACGGCGTCAAAATTTTCCAACCCGAAGCCGATCGGATCCATGACCTTATGGCAACTCGCACAAGCGGGATTAGTGCGATGGAGTTCCGTTCGTTGACGCATCGTCAGAGTTGCGACCTTTTTCATATCCTGTTTTTCAAGCGAGGGCACATTTGGAGGAGCGGGCGGAATATGCTCGCCTAGTACTTGTTCAAGAACCCAAGCTCCGCGTTTCACCGCACTGGTTCTGTCGGGGAAGGAAGTCATTGCAAGAACGCCGGGCATACCTAGGATCCCACCACGATTAGCATCTGTGATCTGGATGCGTCTCATTTCTGGCCCGGTGATGTTTTTCTCGAGCCCATAGATTTTCGCAAGTTTCTCATTCAAGAAGGTGTAATCGCTGTTGATAAAATTCATGATGCTATGGTTACTGCGAACAATGCTATCGAATAGCAGCCAGACTTCATCGTACATCGCTGCTCGCACTTCGGGAGTCATCCCAGGAAACTTAGCAGGGTCGAATCGTTTGTCTTTCAACCCTTTGACGCCTAGCCATTGCGAGCCGAAACCATCAAAAAGAGCTTTCGATCTTGGATCAAGGAGCATCCGTTTCACTTGGGCCCGCAGGGTTTCTGGTTCATGCAGTTTCCCAAGATCAGCGAGGGCCGAGAGCTCTGCATCCGGCATAGTCGACCATAGAAAATACGACAATCTTGAAGCGAGGTGATGATCATCGAGCGCAGCAATAGTCTGATTATCTGGCGGTTCCTTCGCAGGCGTGATGAAGAGAAACTGCGGAGAGATGAGCACACCCTTCAGCATCATGCGCAACGATGCCTGATAATCGAGTTTATTCTCACGACTAAGATCAAAGACTCGCAATAACACAGCAATTTCTTCATCCGTCGCAGGTCGACGATAAGCACTCCGCGTTAGCGATTGTGCCACTTTTTTCGCTGCATTGCGCCAATCGCTTTCGGACGAAGGCGTTGCTCCAAACAATAGTTTTTGCTTATTGTTAGCGGGCCCATCCTTCATACCGAGCGACAGGTTCAATGCCTCATTAGCGATCACCAAATACTGTTCGGTCTGCAAAGGGGAAAGTGTGTTCAGATATCCTTCGCCAGGCACTTCATCAGGTAGATCCTTGGCAACTGATGGATCGATGCTCAGAAAGTCATGCAGAGTGTTGCCATATTCCACCTTGTTCAGTCTGCGGATGACAAAAAGCCCTGGGTCTTTGGGATTGAGGTATTTGACCTGCGGAATCCACTCGACAAATTTTCTTCGTTCCTCGTCCGTCGGTTGCTTCTTGGCATCCTCCGGCGGCATGGAATGTTCTTTCACATTTGAAAGAGCCACTTGCCATTGTTTGCGGAATTCACCTGCCCCTGGGCGCTTCAATACATTTGCGAACGAGACATCACCTTTCTTGGCCTTAGCATTTTTGCCATGGCACTCGATACAATAGTTGGTCAGAAATGGGGTGACATCATTGCGAAATGTTTTAAGAATTTCGGCCTGCTTCTTTTCGGAAACTTCCTCACTTCCCGCAATAACAGGTGAAGAAAATATCATGGCCATCGCGAGGATGGGCGTGATGAGAAGCAGATGAATTTGAACGCAGCTTTTTGAGGTCACGATGTTTTTCGCAGGGATGGAGTACCAAGTAAGTAAACCCAATTAGAATATCACATTATTTTAGCTAATTCAACCAAAGTGGCATGAAATGCTAGGAAAATCTAATTCCTAGCATTGGGAAGGTGCTAACTTCTAACGTTTCTCAAGTACATGGGTTTGAATATTCAACAAAGGATCAACCGATCATATTAGGCTTTTTCTTAGGCTTATCTGCTCTCTTGATTTTGAGGGGGTCTTTAACTTTTTCTTTTTTATTTTTAGGGGCATTATTCTCATTTGCTTGTGAAGTAGTTCCTGCACTCGTAGAAACATCTGAATTTTTAACCTGATTATCACCATTGGTATTCGAGCAACCAACCATCATTGGTAAAAACCCCACCAAGCCCAATACCAACATCAATTCTCGGATCATTTTTCACCATCTAAAACAAAAGTTAAAAGCTCTGACTTATTAAACACTACCGATAAGCCAAAAGTTTCTGTATTACTCCAGTTTTTTATCGAACTGGCCTACCACATTTGCTAATGTTCATAAGTTTTAACGGCTTAAATTAGTGAAAAGCCGGTAGCGGTACTAAAACAAACTCCATCAGTTTTAAATAAGCCTCGAAACATTCAGGAAAAGTCACAATGCAACGAATACTCGCTTTTGTTTTTCTGACAGTTACATTGTCTCCTGCAAACGCCTCAGAAGCACTCCCATCCAAGCCAAATGTTCTTTTTATTGCAATTGATGACCTGCGCGATTGGGTAGGGTTCCTTGGTGACAAGCAGGTGAAAACGCCGAACATGGATAAACTCGCAGCGCGCGGTATGATCTTCACGCATAGTTATTGCGCAGCCCCGGTATGCAATCCATCGCGAACTGCACTAATGTCTGGATTACGGCCTGGTGCTTCGGGTGTTTACGAAAACAACGCAGACTGGCGAAAAAGCCCTGCTGCCAAAGTTCCAAATCTTACCCAGCATTTCATGGCCAATGGTTATGATGTTCGTGGGGCGGGAAAAATCTACCACGGGGCCTATGCCCCACCTGCCACCTATTGGCATGATTTTTCACATAGTGGACTTGTGGGTGATGTCAAAAAAATTGAGAGGAAAACAGCGAAGAAACCATTGGAAGGCACCTGGGGAAATGGCAACTTCATCTTCGGGCCCCTCGCTGGTGGTGATGAATCGATGGAAGATTACCACATTGTTGACTACTGTTTAAAAGAACTGGGTAAGAAACATGACAAACCTTTCTTTCTGGCATGTGGGTTACATAAGCCACATTTACCCTGGCAGGTTCCACAGAAGTATTTTGACATGTATCCGCTGGATAAAGTCCAACTTCCCAAGGTGAAAGCAAACGAACTTGAAGGAGTACCTGCTGCAGGAATCAAAATGGCCAAACCCTTGGGCGATCATAAAACCATAACCGAGGCAGGCAAATGGAAGGAAGCCGTGCGTGCTTATCTTGCAACCATCACCTTCTGCGATGACATGATTGGTCGCCTTATTGAAGGTCTTGATAAATCAATTTACAAAGATAACACGATAATCATTTTATGGAGCGATCATGGCTGGCATCTGGGGGAAAAAGATCACTGGCGCAAATTTGCTCTTTGGGAGCAAGCCACTCGATCGCCCATGCTGTATGTTGTGCCCGGGATGACAAAGTCTGGATCGGTTTGCACTAGGCCCGTTGATTACATGTCTGTGTATCCAACTCTGAGTGATTTATGCGGGTTGGGCATTCCGCCGCATGTTCAAGGCAAGAGTATCAAACCTTTGCTTCAAGATTCAAATGCAAAGTGGGATCAACCTGCAATCACAACTTATCTTCACAACAACCATGCTGTCCGTTCAGAAAAATGGCGTTACATTCGCTACGAGAATGGCGATGAGGAATTATATGATCATGATGTTGATCCGTTGGAATGGAATAACCTTTCGAAGGATTCGAAATTTCAATCCGTAAAGAAAGAGCTTTCCGAATTCTTTCCCAAAGATAATGTGCCTGATCTAGGAAAAAAAGGCGCCAAGATGAAAGATAAATAATCCTCGTGGTTAAGAGTGAACTTCTGGCACAAAACCAACTATTTAGCTTACAAATACGCCATTTTGGAGGCCTGCTGAATTGCCGGTGAAGATGGAATCCAGCAACGTTGCGTCAAAATCAAATATTTTAACATTTGGGTTTTGGCCAATATTGTTGCCCGCGCCAGTGATGATGTTTTGTTTTCCTGTGCCATAATAATCTGTAGCACCAACACGAACAGCGCCATTATAACCTTGTTGATAAGGCGAAAAGGATCCAAGCCTCTGGAAATTTTGTCCATCAAAAAGATTCACTTTGGCATCGCCACCTTGGCCAGTACCGGTGATGATTTCTGCATGTTGATCGCCAGTTAGATCGCCAGCAGCAACAAAGATGCCGCCTACAAAACGCGTATCATAAGCAAAGAAGGAATGCATTAGAGCAAAACTGCCGCTGGAATAAACATTCACTTGCGGAGCGCCACCAATTCCAGCACCGGTAATAATTTCCCTGACACCATCCCCTGTAAGGTCGCCTGTAGCAACAGAAACACCACCAAGAAAAGTAGGTGCGTAAGCAAAGAAGCTGGCCTTTGGAGAAAGGGAATTATTTGTAAGAGAACCTCCATCCCAGACAATAACATGTGGCCCACCGGTGGCTCCAGCACCAGTGACCAAATCTGGAACACCATCGCCAGTGACATCGCCGGAGGCAACAAAAACGCCTCCTGAAAAAGAAGTGTTGTAGGCAAAGAAATCAAGGAGGATATTTCCATTGGTGCCACTAAAGATCGAAACGCGAGGCCCACCCCCAGGGCCAGCAGCAGCGACAATATCATTTACGCCATCACCATCAAAATCGGAGTTGGAGGAAACTCTTATTTCACCAAAAAAGCCTTTAAAAGGTGTAATGCTTGTGGAAATTGAATTGTCTGCTGAATAGAGTTTGAAACCAGAACCAGTTGGTGTGGAAATATTGCCAACGGTAATGAATTGTGTGTTTGATGTGGAAAGGGTGATGTCGTTACCATCGCCGCCATCGTATTTGAACAGGTAGCTTGTACCTTGAATTGTGATGATCTGGTTGTTTGCAATCCCCTTGAAGTTTCCCAAAACAGGGTCAACGCCATCGTTATTGACTAATATCAATTCTTCACCTGTTTTAAGGTTAAAGCTTCCGGAAAGATTGAGGGTTGCATCCCCAAGGGTGACCGTTCCATGATTGGTGATTTGATCATACCCTGCCCCAGGCGATGTACCGCGGATAGTTAAGTTAAGCACAGAAGGGCCCGAAAGCGAGATGCCCTTAGATAGCAATAGAGATGGGTTGACCGATCCACTTTTCGCTTCCAACTTTCCAATAGTAGCACTGCCCGAAAGTGTACCACCATCCACAATAAAGTCGCTTGCTTGATTTGCGTTTAGAATGAGGGAACCACCCAGAACAAAAGTTTTTCCAGTGAAGGTATTTGCACTTAGGAATGTGGTTGAACCAGAGCCTGTGCGTGTGAAATTACCAGTCCCGGATAGGGTACCGGAATAATTGTCCAGTGTTGATCCAGAAACAGTAAGGCTTCCTGCGCCCAAAAGAATGTTGGAACTTCCCGAAATGGATGCAACAGTTTCAGTGTTATTATTTAAATCCCAAGTGCCACCATTCAGATTGATCGAGCTATTGTCATGGATGATTTCATTTGCAGAGGAAATAAAATTCCCACCTTCAAGGGTGATGGTTCCATTACCTGCGTTAAGGCTTGCAACTTGAATGGTGTTGGTTAACGCCTTCAGGAAAATATTTCCATTACCGGTGCTAGTTGCGTTTAGGCCTGCGGTATTAACAATAGCAATGGGTTGGCTCACGGTGCCTAAGGTTGCGCCTGTTAAATTTAAAGCTGCGGTATTTTCGATGGAACCAGTGGATGAAGATGTAAGAGCACCTTGTGCGGTGATGGAAACAGATCCCCCAGATAGAATGGTGCCCAATTGCAAGGCGTTGGCATCACCTAATTGTACTGCGAACGAACCAGAATTATTAATTGAAACAGTCCCAGTGAAATCATTTGCGCTGTTCAATAAAGTCAAAGGGCCTGCGCCTGCATTAAATGTTGCTGCCCCCGCGGTTGCTTGCTGGATTATTGGACCCGTCTGCGAAATACCTACCGCATTAATATTTAAGTTTCCGGAACCTACATTGGAGGATGCGATAATAATTGCGTTGGCATCGTTGATGGAAACATTGTTTGCTCCACTGTTTTTAAGGGTAACTGCACCAACAAAATCATTGCTGCCAGATTCAAGAACGATGCTGGCGCCTGCATTAAATAAGGATTCGCCATTCACACTAAGGGACGACCCTGATTGTTGGGTAATTGCACCTGTTGAAATAATACTGAGTTTTCCTGGAGCAGTGATCGATGGTAGGTTTAAATTGCCATACTGTCCAATGACGATGTCGCCTGTGGTATTTGAAACAGCGGCAAGAGTTGCAATATGAGTGTTGATAGAAATGCCGGTGGAAGCTGCAAGTGTAAGATTATTTGCAACAACTATCCCTGTTCCGCTAATGCTTTCAGAAGAGTTAAGGCTTGCAATACCAGTGGTTTCAATCTT
>CAMDHK010000136.1 GCA_945897965.1 Candidatus Kuenenia stuttgartensis
ACCTTGCCCTCGCCCACAGCATTCAAAAGTTCAGTAGCGTATGCAGGGCGGGAGCAAAGAGTATCGATTGCTGCTTTCTTTGCTGCGGGATCCAGCCTTCCAAACTGGCTCATGATCAACTTCGGAGTTTCAGGAAGATTAAACGATGCCAGACCGCGGATCGCAGCCTCTGATACACTTCGATCGTTTACTAATTTAGGAAGTATCTGCTCTATTCCCTTCGCCTTATTTTCAACCAAAGTGGAAATAGCAGCAAGCCTTGCTCCCGCACTTTCTTTGCTATCACTTGCAATTTTCATCACTTCATCCAAAGCTCTACCATCGCCAAACACAATTGCAATTTCACGCCCAATCTTAACTGCATCTGCATCCATCGATGCAGCAAGCCTTGTAGCAAAGGTATTCCAAGCTTCAGGAGCTTTCGCTTTCCTTCTGCCTCGTAAGCCATCTTGCAACCCTAGTGCAATTTCCTTCTGCATGCCAACTTCAAGAGAGCCAGCCAAAAGCAAAAGCTCATTCATCGCCTTGGGGTTTGAATCGATTTCTTCCGCAAGAACTCGGGCAACAAAAGTACGATGCTTGCCCATAGCGCTCGCCTTCGCAAGCTTTACCCCAAAAGAAGGATCCAAACTTACCGTAGGCTCAATTCCATACCAAAGCATGAGGGGTTGATTATGATCATTTTTATCTTCCTGCCTTGCTGCAAGTGCCAACGCAAGATTCCCTCGGGAACCCACAGGAACCTTTTGCAATACACTCGCCAAATATAACCTGACCAATGCAGACTTTTCACCAGGTGCAAGCTTTTCCAAAGCTACAAGCGCCTCTTTAGAAATGCTTTCATCCTCCATCAAAAACCGAACACCCCAAGACCTTACCTGCTCGTCTTCCGAATCCAACAGGGCGAGTATCTTCTTTGCATCCAACGCTGATATCGCATAAAGCATCCATAAAGAACGCAGCTTATGATTCGATTGCTTTACCTTTGCAAAGGTCGAATTAAGTTTCTCTTCCGCATCCTTCATCTTCATTCCCGATGCTGCACGCTCCTGTAATATCCTTCGTGCTTGACGGTATTGCCATTCATTCGCACTTGAAACAAACTCAACAAGTTCCAAATTGCTCATTTTCGAAAGGTCTGCAGTGGGTTTCTTCTTCATCTCACCATGTGTGATTTTGTAAATCCTACCCGAGTTGCGATGCACCCCATCGTTTTCATGGCATTCACCAACATCAGACCAGTCGATGATAAAAACCCCGCCATCCGGGCCATAACAAAGTTCAATTCCCCGAAACCAAAGATCACCAACATGCATGAAGTCAGGTTCATGACGAGCAACAAAACCGTTGCCATGGGCCTCAATTCGATCCGCATTGATTCTTCTGCCATGAAGGTTGGCGGTAAAAGCTTTGCCTTGATAATCAGCGGGCCAGTTATCGCCCTGATAGATCATGAAACCACAATGCGCATGGCCACCACCCGCTTTATCGGTGGTCGGGGTAACGCCTTTATTGCGGATATCGCTCCAATTTTCAACACGATCCCAATGATAATGATCCGCATGCTGATCAATCAGTTCGAAAAGACGCGGGTTGAAATGTTCGCCAAACATACGCTTGAAATAAGCCCCGGGAATTGAATGCCAGAAATGGCCAATCACCGTGTTGATGAAAAAAGCATTACCGTTGGCATCCCAATCAAGTCCCCAAGAGTTAGTTCCACCTCTAGAAACCACCTCGAAGATCTTTTTAGTAGGGTGATAACGCCAAACCCCACAGTTGATCGGAATTCGCTTACTTGCAGGGGTATCGGGCGTGCCAACAAAAGAAGTGGTAGTGATGCCATGCCTGCCGTATAACCAACCATCTGGCCCCCAAGCAAGACCGTTAACAATATTATGCCTGATGCTGTTGTTATCAAACCCATTGAGAATGATCTCGGGCTCACCATCGGGTTTATCATCGCCATTGCGATCTGGAATGAAAAGAAGATTAGGCGCACAAAGAACCCAGACGCCACCAAAGCCGGGCAGGGCACTGGTAAGGTGATGGCCCTGATCCCAAAACACCGTGCGCTTGTCGTGCACCCCATCGTTATCGGTATCTTCCAGAATTACGATGCGATCTTTCAGGGTAAGATCAAAATTGGTTTTGGTCTCGGCATAAGTAAGGCACTCGCTAATCCAAAGCCTGCCTCTGGAATCAAAAGTCATATTAACGGGTTGGATCACCTCGGGTTCGTGGGCAAACATTTGCGCCTTGAAACCTGGTGGCAGCTTGATGCTCTTCAAAGCTTCTGCAGGGGTGGAAAGTTTATCTTTGGGGTTTTGCGTATCGGGAATTGCGGTTTGTGCATAGGCACTCTTTGCAACGACCAACACCAGCAATAATTGACACACAAAACTGATGAATCGCAACATGATGAATTTCCCTAGAAAACCATAAATACTTTAAGCATTGATCATAAGGGAAAATGAGATGCGGGTGAAGAAAATTAAAGCCTTCATGGCATAATGATTCATTAACCTTCAGGGTTATCGAGAATAGCTTGAAGGCGCTGAGCAAGCAGAGGGGGCAGTTTAGAAACCAAGTTGGCATCCACTAAGCCCACACCAATAAAATCCCGTATATGAGTTCGGTCTTTATCCCTATAGGAAACCAGCTTCATTCGAACCAATGGCTCCAATGCAATCACCCTAAGTGAACCTGCAGCCTTGGAATCATCAACATCCGGGCTAGGATACTCGTGCTCCTGTCTAATCTTTTCATTCGCAAAAAGAATATGAACAGCGTCCCGGGCCTTAGCGCCAGGCCCATCTAAAAACATATCCAAACCCGAGGAGTGCATGTAGACAAAACCAATGGATTCAAGTGCAGCTTTAGCTTTGGGAAGGTCTTCCCGCCTTAACATGATATCGACATCCTGAGTATTTCGCACCGCAGCCTCATCCACCTCGCTCACCAATGACGCAACTGCATTACCCCCCGCAACTGCATAAGGAATACCCGCCTCGGCCAAGGCTCGGGTTGATCGCAATAATCGGTCGCGTACTTTTTGCACTGCGGTAACCATCCTTTCCAAGGCTAACTCACTAACAAGATGCGTGTTCACGATGTCGCCTTGAGTTTTAAGAAAGGATATTAAGATGATCGATAAGATTATCTTATCAAACTAGATCATAATCTGAAATAGCCGAATCCAAAGCTTAGCTGGCTAGCTTAACTGGCTGACAGTGCGGGCATCACCAGTGATAATAGGCCTTGGCCTGCCTGTGGGATCCATCCAACTTGATTGCAGATTGATATCAAGATGATCGAACACCGAAGCTGCGAGGTTGGAAGAAGCGATTGGGTTTTCTTTGATGCCATAACCCTTTGAATCGGTTGCACCTATCACTTTGCCCTTGGGCATTTCGCCACCATAGGCAAGCATTGACATAACATTCGTCCAGTGATCACGGCCTGCATTTTTATTGATTGTTGGGCCTCTGCCAAATTCACCCATCATGTAAACAAGCGTGGAATCTGAAAGCCCACGGGCTTCAAGATCAGAAATGAAAGTATGCAATACCCTATCAACCCTAGGCAGCAAAGGCTTAAGGCCTTTAACTATGCCGCCCCATTTTACTTCATCACCATGATGATCGAAATAACCCCATGCGCCACTAACCACCACAAAGGTGACCCCCGCCTCAACAAGTCTGCGGGCAAGCAAAGCTTTTTCACCAATGCTATCACGCCCATAGGTATCACGCAGCTTTTCCGATTCTTTGTCCAGATCAAACGCCTGCTTGGCTTTGCCTGTAAGCACAAGATCCATGGCTTGAGCATTGGATTGATCCATCTTTTCGAGCGTGCCATTGGCATCGAAGGTGCGTTGCAATTTATCAAAGCCCTGCCTTAGGCCATCGCGATCGCGCAACGATTCTATATTCAGCCCTTCAGGAAGATTAAGCCTTCCTGCAAGTGTTGAACCTTGTATTGGTTCGAATGCACCACCCATATGCCCCGCACCCCAGACATCGGCTTTTAACGAATCTGCAAGCGCAACAAAGGGTGGCAACGAAGGATCATTCGATCCATGAAACTTGGCAGCAATCGAACCCATCGATGGCCAGCCATCGCCATCACGATTACTATCAACCCTGCGGGCAAGATTGTTTCCTGCCTGCATGGTAATCGGGGTATGGTTACTGGCTTTGCAATCTACGGAACGAAGTATTGAGAGTTTATGTGCGATGGAAGCCTGCAGGGGCAGGTGCTCTGAAAACCTTACTCCCGGTATGGTGGTCTGGATGGTGGAGAAGGGGCCACGCACTTCGGCAGGGGCATCGGGTTTGGGATCCCACATATCAATATGGCTGGGGCCACCCGAAAGCCAGAATAGTACAACAGCTTTCTTTTTATTGCCCGGGGCAACACTAGCAGCGGGCGAAAAACCTGCCAAGGGTAGTGATGCCAAGCTTCCTAACCCGGTCTGTAAAAACCACCTACGCGAACCAACTCTTATGCCTGTATTGGGAAACTTGGTAATCGACATAAGTAATTCCTCTTGCAGTTTGCTTTATATACGTTGGAACTTGCTTGCAGGCAGAGTAACTATAGAGAACTAGTATGCCCCGTCGGTAGGACTTACGCAAGCTAATATCGGCAATAAGTGAGGAACAAGATCAATTATTAGAGAAAATTAAAAGCGCTTCGATCGGGCAATAAAGGTGATCGCAAAGCAAACCAACCCGAAAATAGCAAGGAACACAGCAAATTCAGTAAAGATAAGCCTAGCTGTTTCCGACCCAAAAAGCTTTGGGGTGGCTAGGGAATACAGGGTCAAGAACAACCCGGTAAAGGACACCAGTAGGGCTAAAATCGAATTCAAAATCGGTGATTTATTCATCTCGTAATACTATAGGAGTGATTATCCAAGGTCTAGTGGGCTTATTTTCCCACCCTAATACAAGATAATTTTCTAACCATTACCAACGATTAAATTCATTCTAAGCGCGAAGAAATACCATTTTCGACCCCTCAGGAACATCAAACACAAAAGCCTCATACCCAATATGCCTTTTTAATCTTTCTTTCATGAGTTAAATAAATTAGCATGAATTATCTTCCTCTTTTTTTCTTATTAGGGGTTTTACGATGAACACCATTCCAACTAAAAAAGGTTTCACCTTAATTGAATTGCTTGTGGTGATAGCAATCATTGCAATTTTGATCGGCTTGCTGCTGCCCGCAGTACAAAAAGTGCGTGAAGCTGCTGCAAAATCGCAGTGCATGAATAATCTTAAACAACTATCGCTTGCTTTTCATAACTACCATGGCACCTATAGTTGTTTTCCCTCTGGGAGTTTTGGTGGCGGCAGTAGCGGCAGTTTTCCTGCTCCTTGGGGCGACCCTAACGTGGGTGGTGGCACTCCCTGGGGCCATTTCAGCTGGGCTGTCAGTGTCCTTCCTTATGTGGAAGCTGAAAATCTCTATAAGCAATTCGATTTTACAAAACTTGCCTATGTAAACACTATTTTTGAAAATGGTAGAGAGCGTTGCCCAACAGGCTGTGGCGATACAGCCAATAAAATTCCATCAACAAGCGCACCGAAGGTTTTCATGTGCCCCTCTGCAAAGCGGGTTGGCCCTGCCAATGAAGTAAAAGATTATGCGCTTCAATCCGGAGGTAGCAATATATGCTGCCCAGAACGGAACACCACGGGCCACAATGGAATGGGCTGGGTATGGAGCAAAATTAAAATTTCTGATGTTACAGATGGCACCACCAACACCTTTTTGTTTCTGGAAAAGAATCACTGGGCCACTATGAGTTGGCTGACTAACCCTGAAAAAGCCAACACACCATTTGCATGGGTTCATCATCCTTCGCAAGGTTATACTGCTTCGAGGGAAAATGCTTCCAATACCCCGCAGCCACCTAACTACACCGGTCCCAACAATAGGGCTGCTTGTGGCAGTCACTCTCCTGCTGGTGTCATGGCTTCCTGGGTTTCTGGCAGAGTTGGTTTTATTACAAACAACATAAGCTTTACAACTTACGAAGCAATGCACACTCGGGCAGGAGATGAAGTCGTTGGCGATTATTAACCCCCCAATATCCATGCCTATTTTAAAAATGAAAAACCCTATGCTTTTTAAATCATCTATCATTTTTCCTTTTATATTTCTGCTTCTTATTACCCTACCAAGTTGTGGTAATAAGGGGCCTGAAATAGTCCCAGTTTCAGGTACCGTCAAATATCAGGATAAACCAATTGCTGATTTAATCTTAAACTTCGAACCCGAAGATGGCAGGCCTAGTTGGGCACAAACTGATGAATCTGGTAAATTCCAAGCAAAATATGATGCGTCACAAGATGGTGTAAAGGTTGCCAAGCATAAAGTATGGATTATTTGGCAACCTAAAAACATTCTTGACCAACAGATTGAACAAGGCCTGATGAAAGGAAAAAGCTCGAAGACAACTGAAATCAAACAAATACTTTCAAAGTACGGGGATGTTAAATCCACCCCGCTCATCATCGAAATCACCAAGCCCGAAACCAATCTCGAAATCAAACTTGATTAATGCACAATCCTTGGCAACCTTGTTAAATCCTTCACCCCGATACCTTCTAACGCAAGTGCATTAAGATAATTCGAATTCATCTCTTCTAAACCGCTTACGCTCAATCCTAAATCCTTCAGTATCCCATTTTCCAATCCATAAATGCACGCATGAACCGTTAAATTCTGACCCCGCAACCAAGCGTCCTGCACTATCGTGGTCTGACACACATTTATCGCCTGCTCGATTGCATTTAGCTCACACATGCAATCTTCCTTCTGTTTTTGATCTTTTAGCAAACTGATATGATGCCCATGCCTTTCCCTCACATCCTTCACATGGCGCAACCAATTATCAATCAAGCCATACCTATTATCATTAAGCGCTGCTATCACACCCCCGCATCCATAATGCCCACATACAATCACATGCTCCACCTTCAGAACCTCGATCGCATACTGCATTACTGAAAGACAGTTTAAATCCGTATGAATCACTACATTGGCAACATTGCGATGTACAAATAATTCGCCAGGCAACAATCCCACCACTTCATTGGCAGGCACTCGACTATCCGCGCAACCAATCCACAAATACTTGGGCGCCTGCTGCTTCGAAAGCATTGGAAAAAAGTCAGGGTTCTTTTTGTTGATTTCTTCCGACCACTTCCGGTTATTTTCAAAAAGCTTTTTGATCGACTTCATTACGATCTCCTTGCTATTATTTTTCAATTTTACTTTCTTTACACTATTAGCCACACTTGCAATAATAGCCTACTATCTTCTAATACCCAGCAGGTAAAATAAAATCATGAACGCACTAACAATCAGCCTTGGTGTATTTTTTGCCCTGCACTTTGAAACCTCACTACCATTAACCCCAGGCTACAAACAACAAAGTTTTATTCCATCCATCTATGCAGTACAGGCAGCCGCTGCTGATGAACAATTCGCCTACGCCATCTCTAATAGCAAGGTTGCGCAGTACGATCGTAAGACTGGTGAATTTAAAAAGCTAAGCACGGGTGATGCAGAACATTTAAACAGCGGTTGGATATGGCAAGGCAAAATATATTGCGCTCATTCGAACTTCCCAAAGTTGCCCGAAAAAAGTGACCTCCGAGTCTACGACCCCGATACAGGCAAACTTACCATCCATCATAGTTTTACTAAATCACTAGGTAGCCTGACTTGGGCCATCCGCGATCCGGAAAACAAATTTTGGTGGTGTTGCTTTGCCTACTATCAAAAAGATAATTCCAAAACCTATCTTGCGAAGATGAATGATGAATTCAAAGAATTACAACGCTGGAGCTTTCCAGAAAAAGTGGTCAAGGATTGGGATAACGCCAGCGCTTCGTGTGGCATCTGGGATGGAACTACGCTTTTAGTCACCCATCATCATTTCAAGGTGCTGTATCGGTTGAAGGTTCCCGAGAAGGGAGACACCCTTGAATTCGTGGAAGCACTATCCTGCCCATTCCCAGGTCAGGGCATCGCATACGACCCCGTAACCAAGGGATTGGTGGGCATTCATCGGCCTGAAAAGAAAATACTGTTCGCAATCAAGGACAAGTAAGGCCGGTATTCATGGTTTTAAGGCTTAAAAGCAGCATATGTGACCGAGGAATGATAAAAATTACCGAAACCGACTTGGCAAATGAGTCTAAAACCTCGAAAATAGATTTTAAGCAGGAGGGGTGGCAGAGCGGCTGATTGCACCGGTCTTGAAAACCGGAGACGGGGAAACCCGTTCCAGGGTTCAAATCCCTGCCCCTCCGTTTGATACATTCGCAAACGACTCCATTGGCTCGCAAGGAGTCGCATAAAGCCCTACTATACCTGTACTTACATTGGAATTTGCGACCAATCGTATACTTGGTGCAATCCCTTGCTGCACCGCTTTTTGCACCACCACTGCACCGCTTTCTGCACCACTTTTTTTGAGACCGCCAGCCCTATCAAAATGCTCGCCGGTTACTTGCGCATAGTGCTTGAGCATTACAGTTACGCTATGACCAAGCCAGGCTGCCACAACATGAGTGGGGAATTGCTCCAGCAACTCCGTTTCAAATGAAGACCGCAGGTTGTGGAACAACCTTGGCCATGACTCCAACCCAGCCCGCTTCAACAATCGTAGAAGGTGAGTACGCAGGTTACAATTCATCCACCCATTTACCCCATCAGCCTTGGCCAGATGATTACCACCAACAACATGAGTCTGCCCGGGAGCTGCGAGTTCAAAAGCCTCCTCTAGAAAAGGTCGGAGTTCTTCGAATAAAGGAATCTCCCTGTTTGCCTTACCGCAGTAGCCTGAAGTCTTGGGTGAAGGTACATGAATTCTCCCAGCCACAAAATCAATATGTCGCCATTCCAGTGACAACACTTCGGAAGGACAGCGCAGGCCACCAAACCGACTTAGTGCAATGATCGTTTTCCAAGTAGGATCTGCAACAGCTAGTAGCCGGGCCATCACATCCCGACCTACAAACTGCCGCCGCAGGGAAACATCACCCGCTGGTACTTTTATTCCAGCAAAAGGGTTGGATTCTATAAACTTGTGATCCTTGGCAGCATTGAAAAACTCTCGTGCGAATTTCAGCCTCTTATCTTTGGTGGTAGGTGCTAATTTTTGTAGAAGTAACCACTCCCTGAACTGCTTACAATCGCCGGGGGTAATATCCGCCAACCTCTTATCCTCACCAAAAAACACTTTCAAGTTCCTGCAAGGTTGTTGCCATACCACTAGCGTTGCAGGTTTAATATCACGCCGGGAAAGAATGTAACCATCAAGGAAGGCACCTAGGAAAGTTTTCTTAGGTTCTTCAGCGGGCGCATCTTCTGGTAGGTCAACTTCGATCAATCCTGCTTTAGCCAGTTTGAGTTTTAACGGGATGGGTAGGTCGGAAAGCCAAACAGCAGTTTCCCGGGTCATAGCTTGCCCGCAGATCTTTTGAGAAAGTAAAGATTCAACATGGCGAGCCACCGACTCTGCGCCACGCATGTCAACTTTCCCTAATCGAATGCTTTTTCTGCCACCCTCTGGAGAAACAAATTGAACTATTTTTTGACCTTCCGCTGCTCTAGATACGCTCGCCATTTTTAATGCCTCCAGTAAATGTGTTTTTGGCCACCGCTTCATGTAGGCTGCTGTGTGTGTACATAATTCTATGTCCCAATCGAACATGTGGTATTGTACCAGCTCGGGTCAAAGTCCATAAAGTCCGGGCACTTACGCCGAGCGTTTCCGCTGCTTTGTTTGCGCTGATTAAGAGGGGCAGGTCCCCTTCCATAGAATTGTGTGGACTGCTGTTTTTATTAATCATTGTTGCTGTCCTTCTATTTTAAATTATCGTTAGCCCAGGCAAGTACCCCTATAGCGATTGCCGGCACAGGTCCCTCTCCCGCTAGGTTAGATACCCCCCGCTCCTGCATTACTATGGCGCCGGCTCGGTTAAAAGCGGCCTCGTTTTGCATTGGCTGAATCGATATAGACTTTTCAAAGCACGCTATTGCATTCTCAAAATCATCGGTGATACCGAAACAAATACCGAGAACGTTAAACGCCTCGTACGAAGGGTCTAACTTGATAGCAGCTTCAGCCATCGCTTTCGCCACAACAAAGTCGCCCCGCTTTGTGGCTTTATACGCTTTGAATAAGTGCCTACTCGTAAATATCGAATCATGGAAGAAAAAGGGCAAAAGGGAAGTCTCATCCAACATTGTTTATACCTTTCTAATTAAACCGAAGTAAATCAAAACCACAAAAGTTGCACCAAAATCTAGGGCTAACTACAGATTGCTCATGTTTCTGTTAACCATTATTAAATCTTTGATAAAATTAGTTTTGCAAACACATACACTGCTGCGGGTATGCTGGCCGTAAGCGTAGGACCAGCGACCAGCAACACAATCTGACTAGTCACTCTGCATCGTCCTCTGGGTCTAGAGCTGACTTATCAATCTCAACAAACTTAGCGATTTTCGGATAGAACTTGTAACCAATGCGTGCGGTCTCCCCGTTTCGGTTTTTTACTACCTGGAGGTCTAAGCACCGGAATTCGGATGTTCCAGTGGTTTTTGTAGAAGTCTGGAGTATTGAAGCTGTGTCAGCCCCATATTCAATGTTTCCTGTTTCTTTAAAAACACTCAAATTCTTTTTTTGGTACCCGGCACGGTTTTGAGAACATATCGCTAAGACTGAAACATTGAGCTTTCTTGCAATCCGCCTTAATGCTGAAACATTCGCAGTAACCTTATCCATGGTGTTTGATGCAAATTTTCCTAGGTTGACTGAGGGCGGAATAAGTTGCAGGTAGTCCACTACCAGCAAACCAGAAGTAGCACCCGCCTT
>CAMDHK010000137.1 GCA_945897965.1 Candidatus Kuenenia stuttgartensis
ACATTGATACGATTGCTTTTAAATGTTTCGAAATATTTGCTAGCCTTGGGTTTGCTCGGCTATGTCATCAATTCCAATTGGTTACCAGGGAATGAAAACGGGTTAGAAGCAGTTTGGCAAAAACACTTCTTAGAAGGAAAACCCATCCATCTGCTTTTTCTCTTTGCTTCAATCTTTCTTTTCTTCTTGGGAGTTTGCGGAACGATCATTCGCTGGCACCTGATGATGCTTGCGCAAGATATGGGGATCGGCTTTTGGAACACTATGCGCATCGGGTTCATAGGATTTTTCTTCAATACACTTTTGCCCGGCTCGGTCGGGGGGGATCTTGTTAAAGCCGCTGCGGTTTGCCAAAATCAATCTCGTAGAAGTGTTGCTGTCACCATCATCCTCCTAGATAGAGCGATAGCACTTTGGGGGCTCATTTTTTTCTCGGGCGCCACGGGTGCAATCTTTTTGCTTGCAGGGTATTTAGGCGAAGGCAATGGCGCCGCTGCAACTAAATCCATCATCAAGATTACTTTATCTTTCTGCGGTATCACCGGGTTGGGCTGGTTTGTTTTGGGTTGGTTACCCCAATGGCGGGTCGAACGATTTGAAGGGAGGTTACGAAGATGGGTTGCAGGGCCTGCTGCAGAATTCTGGCTGACCTTCTGGCGTTACCGCTGCAAGCCATTGGTGGTGATGCAATCCCTTTTGATTTCTTGGACAGGGCATGTATGCCTGACATTATCTTTTTACTGTGCAGCGCAAGTACTGCGAGATGATCAATCAATACCCAATCTTCTCGAACATTTCTTAATTGTGCCATTGGGCTTGGTGATTCAGGCGACCCCGATGTTCCCGGGCGGTGCAGGAATTGGAGAATTTGGTTTTGGTGCACTTTACTCATGGTTTGGCACAGATCGCGCGATGGGGGTACTGGCATCCCTGGTGCAAAGACTTGTAACCTGGATCATTGGTATTAGCGCCTATCTGGTAATCATTGCACTACCAGTGCCTAAAAATCAGGCTGTAACAGAAACTTCAGACTCCCCTTCTTAGATTATTTGCTAGCTTTCCCACTCTTCCCTGCTAAGAATCTAATAGTGAAGCATTTTGGAACCAGAGTGATTTAAATGCAAATTAACCTGATGGGCCTGATTTTTGAAACCCCCTGCGTGGTGGTTCACCTCTATTCGCCTTGGCGGGCCAGCGCATTAGAAAACAAACTATTTGAAAACATCAGGCAAATACCCGGCTTAGTGCTTGAACAGTCGCATGACGAACTGATCATTCCTATTCGCGATTTAAAAACATGGAAAATTGCGCTCGATGCCTGCGTTCGCTCGCTTAAAGGTTGGCAGGAAGATGCCGACCTTGGACTGGAAAGGCGATTTTGGTACTGGCACGTTGAAGGTGATGTTGATGCCGATGGTTATGATCACACGGGCGAATCTGCATCATTGTGGGTGTTGATAAGCGCAGTGCTGGAAAGGGCGGAGATAGGCCCTGATATTTCGAAAATCGAACCGATCGAATTTGAACATTTCTGTATTCAAATCCAAGGCGAAAGGCCGGGGAAATAGTCTCTACCTTCCCAACCTAGGCATTCGTTTTGTTTTCAGGGCAACCGCTTGAACAATTATCACCGCAAACGCAAACGCAAGTGCGTGAATTAATTGCAGCTTTAAAATGGTAACCAAAAGAAGAACCCAAACAATTGCAATCAGCGTTGCAACATAATCGATACGGGTTCTTCGATAACGCCATGCCATCTTCCACCACTTCGGAAAAAACATAGCCACCATGTAGAAAAGCAAAACTCTGGCCCAGACGGGAATTTCAATAATAACGCCTGGGTTGGAAATCGAAATTTCAAGAACCTCACCAGTGCCCGCCATCCCATACGCCAAGGCTCCTGCAACTAATCCCAATCCAGCTTGAATCATACGATAAGGAACCGATTCCCGGGTTTTGCCTTTCCAAAAAAGGGAAAACACCAGAACAGCGCCTGCGATCAACCAGGTAATCCCAGCCAGCATCAACCCTACTAAAGGGGAAGGAAGCAAACCCATGAAGGAAAAAGCAAGTGAGCAAAGGCATGAAAATAAAGCAGACTTCAAAAGAGGGATCAAGAGTTTGTCGGCCCACTTTTGATAAAAACTTTTCCACTTCGGACTAACAACAGGCTGAACTCTGGTTCCACTAAGAGCTGGGCTGTTGGCTAAAGAAGAAGAATCCGGTTTCAAAATCTGATCACAAACCGCATGAAATTCATCGAGCATGATCAGAACGCTGGAGTATCTTTCACTCTTATCAATTGCCAGGGCCTTGGTAAGCACTGGGATGAAAGCCTTGCTAGGAATGCATGAAAAATCAATGCGATTCTGAAGTTGCTTCCGGGAAAATTCATCATGATTACTTGCTATAAAAGGCTTTTTACCAGAGAGCATTTCGAAAAGAATAATGCCCAGAGCATAGATATCAACTTTCTTATCGTAATTGCCCGTGATAAGTTCAGGAGCCATGTAATTAGTCGTCCCAACTCGCTGCGTATTGTCGCGATGAACGCCTGCACCAATAGTTTTACTAAGCCCGTAATCCCCTACTTTGACAATATCTTTTTCAATAAAAACATTGCCTGGCTTTAAATCTCTGTGAACAATCCCATGATCATGAAGATGATGAATGGCTTGTGCAATCTGGGTGATGATGATGCGAACCTGATCAAGTGGCATGCCCTTGGGATGTTTATTAATGAGCAAAGCAAGGCTTTGGCCCAATAGGAGTTCCATGACAACCCAAGTTTCAAGCCGATCATCCGTGCGGAGATCATAGAGCGTAAGTAGGGATGGATGTTTAAGATTAATACATTGAGAAACGCCCCGCCTTTCAATTTCCCGATTCATCGTAGATCGAATACATTTAAGCGCAACATCTTTACCCCCATCACTCACCGCAAGGTAAACATCACCAAACCCACCGCTACCTATGCCGCGTTTTATCGTATATCCTTCCAAAGGCTTTTCGCCACACTGAAATCTAAAACCCATGATTACCTCACATGCCGAGCCGTGCTGGGGCAGGTTCCAAAGAGAAAGTAACCGAGCCAGAAATCACCAGAGCATTGTTTGGCAACAAACTTGGCCCGGTAAGTTTTTTACCTGCGACGACCGTAATCCCTTCAGATTTAATATTAAGACCTTGGGAAGTACGGTAGATCACAATCTTTTTATCAAGCCCCGGGACCCTGATATGAGAAGCTTCATTATCCCAGAGTATCAAGGTTTGAGACAAAAGAATGATTGCATCGACGGGAGCAGGCGGCCGATGATGACTTACAGGGAATAAAAAAGCTGTAAGACTACCCCGATAGGGAAGCTTGAAATTAATTTCGCACGTATCCCCCAAGCTAATACTAGTATCTTCACCAAGAATGGAAGTTTCCGTAATTTTGTTCCCATCCATTGCGACAGTCAAATGTGGCTCAATAGCAAAGCCTTCTTTTTGTCTGATGAGGCTGGCATGAACCCTGCCAATATCAGCAACCCAGGGAAGGTTGACCGAACTTTCTGAGCCCGCATGACCAATCGAAACTTTATCATCGAGCAGAACCAAATAGCCAGCAAAGCCATCAATCCAAAGAAAGAAAGCAGAATCATCAAGGATTGCAGGAGCTGAAAGATCAATGGTTTCAGGTTTTTCAATGCTCAAGATAGCATTTGAATTTCCTTCGATGCCTCGAAGAAAAGCATTGCGGATCCTGTTGATGGTATGCTCTCTGGGGGCAATAAGCAGCAACTGGTTTGCAAGTTCAATAATGCGTGGGGCATCGCGTTTAGAAACAGCATTGTTGAAATCAGGTTTCAGAGATTCAAACTCATCCTTCTTTTTGGAAAGCATTTCGATTTCGCGAATTACTCCCATATCACTGCCAGTCAACCTTCGTCGGACCCTTTCCAAAGATGCCAATGCGGGCTGGTACTCGCCTGTCTCAGCAAATTCCCTACCCTCAATCCACATTACGCAAGTGGCAACCAAAGTGCTAAGTTCAGAAGAGGCGCCATTACGATCCCGAAGCTTGCCCAACACTTCCTCACATTGCCTAAGGGCCCCTTCCTTAAGATAGTTCTGGGCCCTGCTAACCATGAGTTTAGTAAGGGTGGATCGAAGTTTTTCAATTCTTGGCAGATTACTGCGCAGTGATTCCGCACTAGTCAGATCAATCCAAGCAGCCTCTTCGTTATCAAGGGTAAGATGCCGATCCGCTCGGTGGGCAAGTGCGTTGGCAAGGGTGGAGATAAGCTCGCGGGTTTTAGAATTGATAGGCGATTTTTGCACTCGAATAGCTTGCAAAGCCTCATCAAGCCGACCTTCCTCAACTGCGACCTTGGTTTTCTGATAAAAAGAATCAGCATTATTCGCCATGCGTGGTGCACTCGAAAGAAATAAAACTAAAGAGAAGAAAAGATTCTACCCTTTTCGGAGGTCTTTTTGCCAACGAATAATAAGATCAAGAAGCTGATCGGAAGAAAACTTAGCCACATCGAGTTCGCGAAGAGATGCAAGAATAGGATCTTCTGTGCTTGCAAAAAGGCTACCTTGGATAATTTTGGGTCTGCGGATAAGAGCGCCTTCTTGTTCATTGGAAAGCAAATGCCGTTCTTCCAAATCTGCGAGTATGATTTTTGCGCGATCAAGAACAGGCCTCGGAACCCCAGCCCTTTGGGCTACATGAATACCATAGCTCTGGTCTGCACTTCCCGCTTCGATACGGTGCAGGAAAATAATCCCCGTGGGTGTTTCACGCACACAAACCCTCAGGTTTTTAAACTTCTTTAAAGATTCTTCAAGTTGTGCCAACTCATGGTAATGCGTGGCAAAGAGAGTTCTACAACCAACTTTGTCGTGCAAATGTTCCGTAATAGCCCAGGCAATGCTTACGCCATCGTAGGTGCTGGTTCCCCGTCCAATTTCATCAAGGATAACCAAACTTGAAGCGGTGGCATTATTGAGGATGTTGGCAGCTTCGGTCATTTCAACCATGAAGGTGCTTTGCGAGCGCCCCAGTTCATCGCTTGCACCAACACGGGTAAAAATGCGATCCGTCAAACCAACTATCACTCTGGAAGCAGGCACAAAACTACCCACATGCGCAAGCAGGGTGATGAGTGCGACCTGCCTGATGTAAACGCTTTTTCCACCCATGTTTGGCCCGGTGATCAGCAAAAACATGCCATGCTCTGGATGCAACGAGGCGCTATTGGGCACAAAAGTACCCGAAGGCATGGTCTGCTCTAAAACGGGATGCTTGCCATCTACAATATCTAATATAGGTTTTTCAACAATGTCAGGCCGAGTCCAACCTCTTTCAGATGCAAGCTCTGCCAGCGAACATAAAACATCAGCAATTGCGAGGGTCTCTGCAGTCGCCATCAGTTCCAAGGTATGGGATGAAGCCAACTCTCTGAGTTGCAGGAATAGTTCGTACTCGCACTTCTCGAGTTTTTCTTGGGCGTTAAGAACTTTCTCTTCCTGTTCTTTAAGTTCAGGCGTTATGTATCGCTCTGCATTTTTCAAAGTCTGTTTACGCTGATAATCAGGGGGAACCTTTGCAGTATGTGTGTGGGTGATTTCAATGAAGTATCCAAAAACCTGATTGAACCCGACCTTAAGGCTGGAGATTCCAGTGCGTGCGATTTCCTGAGCTTGGAAGTTTGCCATCCATTCCTTCCCGGAAATCGAAATGTTACGCAACTCATCCAAATCAAAATCATACCCCTGCTTGATAATCCCACCCTCTTTAGCGGAAAGGGGAAGCTGCTCTTCAAGTGCTGCGAATAATTTATCACGCAGGTGGGGCAGGAGTGCAATTTTTTGCGAAAGCGCTTGCAACAGGGGGCTGTTTCCCCGGGCAAGCACCGCTTGAATCTCGGGCAATAAAACTAACGTACGGGCGACAGACCCAAGATCTCTTGGCCCTGCCCGCCCAGTTCCAATTCGTGCGGAAAGCCTTTGCAGATCATAAGCCTTAGACAAAACATTGCGCAGATCAGCACGCAGGCCATAATCGCGTTTGAAAATATCCACCGCATCAAGTCGCTGAGTGATGAGATTAATATTTGCAAGGGGGGAAAGCAGCCAGTCGGAAAGCAATCGGGCCCCCATAGGCGTGGAAGTTCGATCAATACGATGAAGCAGCGAACCTTCACGGCCTCCATCACGCATAGTCCGGGTCAGTTCCAAGCTTCTGCGGGTTACCTCATCAATCGCAAGAAAAGAACCCTGAGAAAAGGGCGTGATTTTTCGCAAGTGTACCAAGGCAGCTTTCAAGGTTTCATGAAGGTAACCAAGAAGTGCGCCTGCAGCCCGTAAACAGATTTGCTTATCTTCAAACCCAAACCCTGAGAGGGTTGAAACATCAAAATGCTTGTGGAGTACACCGAGCGCTGATCCAGACTCGAAGCACCAATCGGCTCTGGGTGAAAAAGCTGCATCAGGAAGAAGTGCTACAAGATCGAAGGGCGGCTCAGGATTTTTAGGATCATCCGGGAAAAGAATCTCCGCAGGCCGAAGCCTTGAAAGATAATCACGGAGGTCTGAAGGAGAAAGATCAACTGCAAAAAACTGCCCAGTAGAAAGCTCTACCCAGGCCAACCCACAAAGGGAATTCTTTGCACCCTGCAAAACACAAACAAGGTGATTATTACTTCTAGGGTCAAGAAGATCATCTTCAGTAAGGGTGCCAGGTGTAATGATGCGAGTAACTTCCCTGCGCACCAAACCCTTTGCTTCAGAAGCTTCTTCAACTTGGTCACAAACTGCGACGCGCTTGCCCGCCTGCAATAGTTTTCTTAAATGATTTTCAAGCGAGTGATGAGGGAACCCCGCCATCGGAACCGATTTATCGCGCGAGGTGAGTGTCAGCCCAAGAATTCTAGAAGCTTCCTGAGCATCTTCGTTAAATAATTCATAAAAATCACCCATTCGAAACAGCAACATCATCCCCGGATGGCTATTTTTGGCCTCCAGGTACTGCTGCATCATTGGGGTGGACATTTAAACTTTTGGGAAAGCGGAGAAATAGATTAGGCTTTTTTGAACACTTTTTTCATGCGAACCGAATTGCCTATGGCATTATAGTTCACTTCGGTCATGTAATGGCGCATAAGCATAAGGCCACGACCGCAAGGCCTTTCAAGATTTTCGATATCGGTGGGATCAGGCACATCGTTGGGGTCAAATCCAGGGCCTTCATCGGAAATCATAATTTCAAAAACATCCGCATCAAGAGTGTACTTGATGAATACTTTTTTGGTTATTTCCATTTGATTGCCATGCTTGATGGCATTAACAAGAGCTTCTTCAAGCGCCAACCTGATGCAAAAAACATCTTTGTCGGGGGCTTTTACATTTTGCAATCCCTGTTCAAACACATCCTGAACCCGTCTGGCTTCAGCGGTGTCTGATGGAATAATAATTTCTAGGGCAGAAGTTTCGAAGTCTGACACTTTTCAAATCTCTATAATAAAAGAAATCTAAACGCCCTAATACGTTTAGCAGCTAATAAGAACTAGCTGCTAAATTAAAACGCCTAATAATTCCATATGGAGCGATAATCACTTAGGCGAAAGCTTGCAAACCAACTTGCTCATCTTCCTTGATCTTAAAAAACTTATCCAGCTTTGTGATTTCGAACACTTCCTTGATTTCAGGACGAATATTACAAAGCACCAACTTACCACCTGAGGTATTGGCCTTCTTATTTAAGGTGATCAATTTACCCAAAGCAGCACTGGAAAGATAATCTACATTTTTGAAGTCAAGAAGGATCTTCTTCTTGCCTTCGGCATCCACCAATTCAAACAACTGCTCACCAATGATCTGAATATTTTGTTCGTCCAAAATTTTGCGATCGACGAAGTTAACAACTGTTACATCGCCAATTTCTTCAACTTCAAGTCTTCTTTTGCGGGGTTCTGCTGACATCTTTATCTAGCTCCTCTACTTGCACTTTTTACTCGGGCATGAGTTCTTATTAAGAATACTAAATTCATTGATCAATGTAACTTAATTCTCTTAAATAGTATATAATTATTACACTAAAGGAGGCAAAGCAGAAGTCAAGATAAAATACCCTAAGCTAAATAAGATCTTTGCCCATACCCTTTCCTTAACCTAATTTCCGGAGTTAACTGATTTTCATGGCACTTTGGACCGAGCAGGATCAGCAAAAATTCGATGAAATCGTCGCCCAATTGCGCAATTGGACTGCCCGACCTTGCCTTGCCTGCAAGTCTCCATTGCTGGCTGAAGATGTCCTTTACAGCAACGCCTTGGGCCTTAAAACCAGCCCCCAATGCTTACCATGCCTAGCAAAAGGCCTGGAACAAAATCAAGCTGAGCTTAAATCTACGCTGCTTCAACACATCCGCAGAAGACCCTGCCTTTGTAAGGCGTTTGAACTCTCTAACGGTGGCCTGCCAACGGAACTAGATTGCGATTTCACCCCCCCAGAAAACCAGCCTATTTCGTCAACCAATTCACCCCTAATCCCTGATTTAATCTGGGATGCAGGCGATTTAGGGTGTGGCGATTTGGTTCTTCTACTCCGTGGGAAACTTCGTGCCATGCTTCCGGGCAAGCTTCTAAAGGTTACAGCACTCGACCCAGGCGCACCCGAAGATATCCCAGCTTGGTGCAAAATGACGGGCAATCGGCTCGTTTCCCAACAACATCCTCTCTATTTTATTCGAAACAAGGATTAATCCATGAATAACCGATTTGTCATCAGCCTCACTTGCGCCAAAGAAAACCCGGACCGAGCCACCGTTGCATTTGTAGTTGCTACCGCAGCAGTTGCAAGCGAACAGGAAACCGTGGTTTTTCTTAGTATCGAGGGCGTCAGGCTTTGCCAAACTGGTTATGCAGACTCCGTTCACGAAGAAGGTTTTGCACCTTTAAAGGAATTAATGACAAACTTTGCAGCTGCAGGCGGTAAGATTTATGTTTGTTCGCCTTGCTTCAAGAAACGCAAGCTTGATGATACAATGCTTATAGATGGTGCAGTGATCGTAGGGGGTGCGAAGCTGGTTGAATTCATGGCATCGGGCGTCCCCTCCCTTTCCTATTAAGGCCCAAATCATGGAATGGAATTCGGATCATCCTCAAAAACCCAATGCCTCGTTTGATGGCGCAGACCTCGATTGTGGTAACGGTTTGCTTATACTTATACGCAAACATCTTGGACCGCTTGAACCTGATCAAGTATTGGAAATTCTTTCGACCGACGCAACCGTTGAAGATGATCTTCCTGCATGGGCCCGCCTGACAGGCAATAATATCATTTCCAAAACGAAAAATAATTCCCAGCGCAGTTATCATGTGCGCAAAGGAAAACGCACGCTTAGCGCCAACGCTTCAGTAAACACTGAAAGGCCGATGGTAAGGACCATTGCAGAGGTTAAGCAACATCTGCCTCGAAATGCGGAACTTCCAGCTTTCACAGTAACAGGGATCGGATCTTGGCCAAGGCCACGATGGATGCTAAAGGCAATTCACGAAAGATTAGAAAACCGCATCAGCGATGAAGAACTTCAAACTACTGCAAATGATGCGGTAAGGCTTGTGCTTCAAGCGCAGGATCGTGCGGGTGTGGATCTGGTTTCAGATGGTGAACAACGGCGGGATAGTTACGCCAGCTTCGTAGGGTCCAGACTGGCTAATTGCCAACTTATTCCCATCAGTGATTTGCTACCTTACGTTGATGATCCTGAAAAATTCGCAGAAGAGCTCAAAGCTTTAGATGTTCAAGGAAGCGAAATTCATCATCCCGCGGTGTTAGGCCCGATTTCTCGCAGCAAACCCCTTGTGCTTCACGAACTACAATACCTGCAATCCATTACCCACAAACCTTGCAAAGTTGCATTACCCGGGCCATATCTTCTTACCCGCACCCTTTGGCTCGAATGCCTCTCCGAAAAAATCTATCAAACCCGCGAAGAGTTAGCCTCTGCTGTCATCAAAATCCTTCGCGAAGAAATCCAAGATTTAATTACTTCAGGCGCAACCATCATTCAAATTGATGAGCCTGTTCTTACTGAAGTAGTATTTGGAAAACCCGCCAAGCAGCGCAGCTTCATGTGTGGCGCATTAGGTGAAAAGCTAAAAGCCACCCACGAAGAACTGGATTTTGCATCCGAACTTCTAGCACGAACATTAGAAGGATTTCCAAAAGAAAGGCTTGCACTTCACATCTGCAGGGGTAACTGGTCGAAGGATGAATCGGTTGCTCTCGCAGGCGATTACAGGCCATTGATGCCTCTGCTAGAAAAAGTTCCCGTGGGCATTTTGTTTTTAGAGCTGTGCACACCCCGGGCTGGCGAGATGGAGGTGCTTGCTAATCTTCCTGAAAGCTATCTGCTTGGATTGGGAATGGTTAACCCTAAATCTAGCTTGGTCGAAAGTGTTGAAGAAATTGTGCAAAAAGCAACCAAGGCTGCCAATCTTTTTGGCCCTAGAAGAATTCTTCTCAACCCTGACTGTGGCTTTGCAACCTTTGCCGACAGCCCGCTTGCACCCTCTGAAATTGCAGAAGCAAAAATGTACTCTCTAGTCCAGGCAGCACGAATTCTCAGGCAGAACTTTAAGCTCATTTAATGATTTTAAGCCGCGATCCATCCAATAATATTGCCAATAGCAGC
>CAMDHK010000138.1 GCA_945897965.1 Candidatus Kuenenia stuttgartensis
GCATCGAGTCGATCATCGAGGTAATTAAAGAGAAACTTATAATTAATTCGCATGCTTGCATTTCCAAAGAATTAAATTAAGAAATCGAGCCACCTTATTAGTGGGATCAATCATGAGATTTCGTACAAAAGTTTTTAAATTTTTTGTAGTTCACAACTGAGATTGATCCAATCCTAAATTTGGTTACAAGGTTGTCGATCATCAGGTGAAAAATACCAGAATCAGGCTGGAGAGGTAAATGACAAAAAGCAGGTTGATAACACTGGTTGTGTTAGGTTTGGGGTTATGGGCAGGAACATCTTGTGTTCGGGCTGAACTTATTTGCCCAGAACCTTCTTTTGATGCAGGGTCTTTGCTTGCGGGCAAGCCTTTCAAGCATTCATTTACTCTTAACAATAAAGGTAAAGAAGCCCTTCAGATTCTGGAAACTCTGCCTAGTTGCGGTTGTTTAAGGCCCACCCTTTCCAAAACAATTTTAAATCCGGGCGAAGAAATTACTTTGCCTATAGAAATCCACACGCTAACCAAGCCTAAGGGTGTTCATCGTTTTAGCATCAACATTCGTTACAAAGAAGCAGGGGAAATCAAGGAGCTAGCATTAGAAGTTAAAGCTTTGATTCAAGTGGAAGTGGAAGTTACCCCAGCAGCATCTGCAATTTTTACAGATCGGGCGATCACTCATTCTTTCAGCGTGAAAGATACGCGTGCCAAGCCCATGCGAATTGTTGCAGCACATTCAAGCAATTCTCAAGTTACATTTCAGATTTATCCTACAGCCCTGAATGAAAATAAAGAATCCGTTCAAACCATCAAGGTTCTTATTTCAGATTTGTTAACGCCCGGTAGGCATGATCTTTGGATACATTTGGTTTCTGATGATACTTCTTATGCCGAGATGAAAATTCCACTGACCATTGTTAAACGCGATGGGAAGCTAGCGAGTGCAGCGCCTTCAAGATTGTATTTGGAAGGTAGAGTTGGAATTCCTTTTGGGGCAAAAATGGTTCGCATTAATAAGGCAGGCACCGAGCCTGTGAATGTTGATAAAGTTGAATGTTCGCATCCGGCATTCAAATGCACCTGGGCGCAAGGCCCGGGGGATGATGCAACTATCAGATTACTTTTGGATGAAAAGAAACTAACTCCAGGCGAAACTATCGCAGAGCTTCGGGTACTTTTAAAAGGGAATCAAACTCAAAGCGTGCTAATACCCGTTAATATCCAATTAAAGTAAATAATTGTTACCACCTCTACTCTGATGCCCGATGGTTTAAAACTAGCTCATCAACAATAAAGCTTTTTAGATGCAATAAGGCATTTGACAAAATGCATTGGTAAAGCTTGGGAAAATATCGGGATTATCCTCCTGAAGGTATTTTCTTCCAAGATTGTTTTGTCTCTAATGTCGTTATAATCGGCCCGCCATTTTGAAAAAATTTCAATTTTAATTAAAGTTTACCCCGCCTATATGCCGAGCATGGTGCACATTATTTCTGAAAGCATGCTAGCCATTGGGGTTGAACATGCAAACCTATCTGAACTCATATGCAAAAAAATACTATGGAAACATTCTGGTCGTTCATTGTTTCATTCTGGGTGGATGGTGTTGGCATTGGCCAGGCTCCTCCTGCGATTTTAGGCAGGCACCAATTCGAGCGGGTCAACCGCAAGCTGCATGGCAACTTGGTTGATTACACCAACAATCATGGGAAAGACCGTCGTATTTACTCTGCTGCTTTGGGGCAGAAAAGGGATATGTATGTTTACCTTCCCCCGGGATACGACCCTGCAAAGAAGTATCCCTTTGCGATGTTTTTGCATGGCGCTGCTCAGGACGAAGAATTCTTCTTCCAAGCCCAGGTAGATCAGTTTGATCAAGCCATTAAAGATGGAATGTTGGACCCGGTAATTATTGTGGCGCCTGATGGCAGCATGAATGGCAAGGCAAGTTTAAGCAAGCCTGCAACATTTTGGGCGAACTCCCGTGCGGGGAACTTTGAAGATTATGTAATGGATGATGTTTATAATTTCATGATGACCAATTATTCCATCAGGCCAGAGCGGGATTTTCACGCACTATTAGGGCCTTCAATGGGCGGATCTGCTTCTTTTGCACTAGGCATCAAGCATCGAGATCGTTTCAAGGTTGCGATAGCTTTCATGCCCTTATTGAATCTTCGGTATGTGGATGGCAAGGGAGATTACAAGGGAAAATATGTACCTGAAGCTTGGTCTTTCAGGTCTCGTATGAGAGGGCTTGAACCTTTAGGCACTAGAAAATTTTTCGTGCTGCGATTTGGAACCTTGTATCGGCCTCTTTTTGGCATGGGTAATCAGGCTCTCAGTGGTTTAAGTGCGATCAATCCTTTAGAAATCATGGAAGCCTATGATCTCAAAGATGGGGAGATGGATCTTTATATTTCCTATGGGGGCAAAGATGAGTTCCATATTCCGAATCAGGTTCAAAGTTTTCTTGAGGTTGCAAACAAGCGGGGTATTAACATCACCGTTGATTACGATCCGAATGGGCAGCATGACTTGAAGAGCGGTAACAAAGCCGTTCCCAAAGCGCTTGAATGGGTTCAGACCAGGTTTCACCCTCTGAAAAACATAGCGGCTTCTGAGTAGATTGGTTTGTTGCTCTGGGGATAACCTCTTCCCCAGAGCAATTTGTTTTCTCTCACCTTTCAAAATTCATCCCATTTTTTTTATTGCTAGTCCTGATAGTTGAACATTGTTGCCACGCCTTGAAGCTGCAATAATAACCCATGTGGTTTTGTTTAACTTATGGATCATCTTTCATGCTTAAATCTTCGGGCATTATTTTGCTGATGTGCTTGCTTGCAATGCCTTGCATCGCCCAAGATCAGCTTTCAAAAGAAGACACCCGCTTGTTCATGAAGAACCTTGCAACATTTGTTGCAGAAAAACACATGCGAACTATTAAAGGTTCGATGCAGCATGGCATGACTTATGAATATAGAGACATGCGTAAAGAAAAAGCACCCGCTTGTTTTGTTCAGGGTGAGGCCTTGGATACCATGCATGATGGCGCTTGGTTTGGTGCAGCCATGGTTAATGCCAGCTTGGCTACTGGCGATCCTCTTTACCGCGAACTTCTTGAAATGAATGTGCTTCCTTTTTATTGCAGGGTTCTGAATCACTCCGATAAAATCTTTTCGAACAAGACTAACCACGCAAGGCCTGCATCTCAACAAATCTGGGCACAGCAAAAAGAATGGCTCTTTCAAGAAGGAGAAAAAGGTTTTGTTCCTTATTGGTGGGATGATGGCGGTTCGGTTAGCTTAGAGCGATTGCGTGATAAAAATCCGCTCCCTGCATTTCCTTCGTTTGATCAGTTTGTCAGTGATAAAAAACCAAACCCAGAGTTTGTTCTTTCAGGCTTCTCTTTGGGTTCTTCGAACCACCTTGCCCAGGATTTAGGTGTTTTACTCCAGCTCTCCTGGCTTTATTACCGAGAATATAAAGGTAACGATGGCGATTGTTTCCGTACGGAACTTTCTGATGCTGCTCAAAACCTGCAGGCCTGCAGAATGCGGCATCATGGTCATATTCCCATGTGTGATGCGCCTGCTGCACTTGTACTTTCAGATCCTGCGTTTATGCGTTTGGTGCCTGATGCCTCGGTTTTAAATCTGGCCCTTTTGAATAATCATTACAAGCAGGCGCTGGAAGCTGCTATCTCTGATCGTAAATACGCAACCCCTGGTTTTGCAGATGATCAACAGTACAAGTATTATGCTGCGATAGCCAGGCATGGTAAGTTGCCCCGAGCTGCTGCATTTAAACTCGTTTACGATGCATTCACCGAGCCCAAGCTTTATCGTTATTATTCAGATGATGCATTAGTTGCTGCGGGAATGAATCGATTTGATTTGCATCCGATTAACTTCATCGGTGGTAAGCCTGCCGATTATCGTTCAGATAAGAAAGGCCCTTCAGGAAAGCCTAGGCCGATGGGTTCGAGATTCGGGCCACAAAATATGATCCAATGCGCCTTAGCGTTGCAAGCATTCAAGCAATTCCCCGATCTTTGGGATACCTCCATCGAGACATTTTATAAAGGCCTTGCAAGGGTGAATATTCATGATTCACTTATCAGTCCAAGCAAGAGTGCTGTACCCACTAACCTTAAGTTAGGCAAGCATGTAGTCTCATTGGAAGCCACGCCTTCTTCTCTTGGGATCAAAACAACTCTTCCAAATAACATCAAGAAAATCACAATTACCCAAGTAAAAGATTCAAAGCGATTTGGATGCGATTTGATCATCAAAGATGATGGAAATCTAGAGGCAAGAAGTTTTGCAGGGGTATTGCTCAGCGGAAAATTTTCTGCAACACTTAATGGTGCAAATAGAAATATTGATTGCGTCATTCCCACCACGGTGGACAAAGCCCAGTCTCCTTGGATGAATTCCATCGAGCTAGAAAAGTATGCAATTAAAATCGAAGGCGATGAGGTGGAATTTATCTTGGCAAGCAGCCAAGCGGATGTCGTTAAAAGTATCGAGCGGGAAGTTGCGGCAGGGATATTTAACTGGAGTAAAGTTTTTGCAAGCAAAGGGTTTATTCCAACGGGAATCGAAACCGGGGCAGATTGGGATCATTATTCAGATACCGGCGGTTATGCCCATTTAATTTCTGCTTGTGCGCAATATTTGAATTATCTGGAAGGTAAAAAAGATTGGGAAGTCTTGCGCATCCCAATCTTGATAGAATCCAACAAGTAATAGGAGTTTCTCATGATCTTGAATTTGATATTAGGGTTGCTGCTGAATCAGTCGGACGATGTTAAGAAACCCGTGGTAACCCGCTGGAGTTTTGAGAATGTGGAAACGGTTTTGTTTGAAGGTGAACTTTCATACCGGGCCAGTGGCGAAAATATGAATGTCAAGGAATGGGGTATTTTCACCTGCAAGGCACCCGAGCTTCCCACTCAGAAAAATGTACAAACAAAGGTGCTGGTGTTGAATGCCAAGACTGCACCAGTTCCGGTGCGCGATTTCAGCCCCTTGATGCGAACCGTGTATTTGAATCGTCTTATTGTGAAAGAGCCGATAAACAAGGATTTGGTAGATGTAAAGGTAAATTATCAGGCAGAGTTGACCGCACGAAAATTAGTACCTGCTACTGCTGATATGCCTGTGGTAAAAGTTGAACCTTTAAAGGAACAGGAAAAAAATCTTTATCTGATGGAGTGGGGCGATGTGAAATTCAAAGATAAGGAATTTCAAATCTGGATGGAAAACAATAAATTGATTCGCCAAGAGGGGGAGCGAGATATTGACTTCGCACGCAAAGTATTTAGGCAGATAAATTATAAGGTCGATTTTGATTTTACAGACAAGATGGATCGGAAATCAACTGCGGTAAGCGTCATGATGAAGTCTGATGCTGGTGGCATCTCGAATTTATTTGTTGCGATACTTCGCGCCAACAAGGTGCCTGCAAGGTCTTTATGGGGCCGCATGATTATGAGTGCTACAGAGATGGAAAAACTTAAAACCAAAGAATACAACCAGATGAGTGTACGATGTGAATTTTTTGCTGATGATATCGGATGGGTGCCTGCGGATCCAGGTTCTGCGCTTTATAGCAAGAAGAATAAGATCGATCCGGATATGTGTTTCGGGATTGATTACGCAGCATTTTTTACGCAGCATGTTGATCCAAATATTGATGTGCATAATCCCTTGAGCAACAAACGCATCAATTTAGTTGCATTACAAACCCCGGCTTATTGGATCACGACTCAGTCTACGACCATCGGGCCTATTAAGGTTACTCAAGATTGGAAAGTCACTAAGCGAGAGAAAAAAATCGACCCTATGAAGTAGCATCCTAGGGTGATGTTTTTATCAGAAATCAGATTTTAAGAATCTTTTTTGAGCGTATGCACCATAGATGTAAAGCACTTCTTCGCCTTTGTTGATATCTCTGAGGGCAATTAGATAAACCCTCGAACCCTTGATGATTTTTTTGGCGTTTGGGGTATCTGAATGATTGGCAATACCCCCTAATCCAGTGGGGATCAGCAGATATTTCCCGATGCGAAACTTGTAGGCATCTGCGTAGGTAGTGCAGCGATCTGCAAGCGATTTTGCAGGTACTAGAATTCCTAACACTTCGAGTTTGTCGCCTTTTGCAATTGCAATCTTTGCAAACAAGCCCTTACCCGCACCCTTGATGGTGGATTTTGCAACATAGAATCGAGCATCGGATTCATTGCTGATCATGGCAATCCTTGTGGGGAGTTTTATGCGGCATCAATCTATGCTGCTTGGGGTTGTTTACTTTTTTTCACAGGGGGCTGGTGCTTCCATCTTCGGTGTAGCCAGAAGTATTGCTCGGGGTATTTGCGGATCATGCGTTCGAGTGCGCTGGTGTAGCGCTGGGTGATTGCATGAAGGGCATCGGGTCGGCCCTCGTATTCTTTTGGGTCGATGATATCTTCGCAAACGACTTGGTACTTCATGGGTTTGCCTACCCGGGGCACGCCTACTACAGCCATGGGTACATTAAATTCCATTGCCAGAAGAGCGATTGCTTTATGTGTAGAAGCAGGCCTACCAAAGAAATCAACAAACTGTCCTCTGGGGCCTGCATCTTGATCTGCAAGGGTTGCAATGGTGCCCCCTGCTGCGAGGATATTGGTCATTTGATCGAAGTCGCCTTTCTTGGCGAGTAATTTTTGGCCTGTGCGTTCGCGGAAAGATCGCAGGAAGTTTTCGAGGTGGGGATTATCCAGGGTTCGTGCGATGGCATGGGTGGTAAAGCCAAGTAGGCCAAGAGAAAATCCAGCCATCTCCCAGTTTCCAAAATGCCCAGTGACAATCATGAGGGGCCGATTTTTTAAAAGGGCATCCACGATGATTGGGCTATCGCCTAGATCAAGAAATTTGCGCCAGTTGCGACTGTTCATAATTCTGGGCAGGTGCACGATTTCAATAAGGAGGGTGCAGAAGTGTTCGAGAACTTTGCGCACAATACGATCGCGGGCCGGAAAATCCTCTGCAAGTTCTGGGAAAGCGAGTGCGAGATTTTCATGCGCAACCTGCCTGTGCCTTTTATCCACTTTATAAATTAGCCAAGCTAGGCCCCTTGCTAGGGATTTTCCTGCTTCAAGGGGTATTGCCTGCAACGCCGCAACAACGATGCGAATTGCAAGGTACACTACGTAATTCAACAGAGGTTTTTCTTTTTTCGCCATGGGATCCATCCCGTTTAGATGTTTTCAGATGTATCAAAGTACCATGAAACAAAGAAACACTGGAAGCCCGCTTTTTGCCTATCTTCACTTTTACATTGACCTTCCCATTTTGTTCGATTGTAATTATATAGCGCAAGCGGTTTTACTGCTTAGAGTTTTTTCAAACCAACAAGGGAGGCACCCACAGTGGGGAAGATCAACAAGGCTAATATTTCTCGTAGGGAAGCAATTAAGACAACTGGTACAGTTGCCACAAGTTTGGCTGTTGCCGCAATGAGTATGCAGGGCGTTTACGCTTACCAAAGCAATACAGTGCAAGTGGCGTTGATAGGTTGCGGTGGCCGTGGTACCGGCGCTGCACAAAATGCCCTCTCCACTAAAAGTGGCCCTATCAAGCTTACTGCGATGGCTGATGTGTTTGAAGACAGGCTTAAAGGTAGTTATGGTTCCATCAAAAAAGCCTTTGATAAACAGGTTGATGTTCCAGTTGATAGGCAGTTTATTGGGTTTGATGGCTACAAGAATGCCATGGATTCTTTAAAGCCAGGCGATGTGGTTATTCTTACCACACCTGTAGCATTTCGCTGGGTGATGTTTGCTTATGCCATTGAAAAAGGCTTGAATGTATTCATGGAAAAGCCCACCACGGTGGATGGCCCAGGCACTCGCAGGATGCTTGAGTTGGCTTCGAAATCTGAAGCTAAGAATTTGAAGGTTGGCGTTGGCCTTATGTGCAGACATTGTAGGGCCAGAGGCGAATTGCATGATCGAATCAAGGGTGGCGAAATAGGCGATATCACGCTTCTTCGCGCTTATCGTGTTGCTGGACCTACAGGCAGTGCGTTTGTGAAACCCAAGCCTGCCAACATGAACGAACTCCTTTATCAAATCAAAAACTTCCATGGTTTCCTTTGGGCCAGTGGTGGTGCTTACTCCGACTTCCTCATCCATAACATTGATGAATCTTGTTGGATGAAAGATGCTTGGCCGATTTCTGCAAAGGGATACGGCGGCAGGCATTATCGTGAAGATTATGTCGATCAGAATTTCGATTCTTACTCGACAGAGTTTACTTTTGCAGATGGCGCTAAACTGATTCTTGAAGGCCGTTACATGCCTGATTGCGATCAAGAGTTCGCCAGTTATGCACATGGCACCAAGGGTTCTGCCACCATTTCTGCAAAGGGCCATTGGCCAGCCAATGCAAGAATGTACAAGGGCCAGAGTATGACCACTGCCAACGAGATTTGGAAGTATACCAAGGAAGATTTGAACCCCTACCAATTGGAATGGGATGCATTAATCGAAGCGATTCGCCAGGACAAAAAGCACAATGAGTGCCGTCGTGGTGCTGAAGCTAGCTTGGTAACTTCGATGGGTCGTATGGCTTGCCATACTGGTAAGATCATCACTTATGATGAGATGCTTAATTGCGAGCATGAGTTTGCTCCAACGGTGGACAAGCTTACCTTGGATGGTCCTGCGCCATTGGTTGCAGATAAGAATGGTAAATACCCTATTCCCCAGCCAGGGAAGTTCATTCGCCCCAAACGCGAGTATGGGATTTAATTTGCAAGCTGTGTAAAAAGAAGACCTGCGGAGATATACTCCGCAGGTCTTCTTTTATTTACTTGGGTTCCATTCCTTTTAATTGGATTGCAAACCAATCAATCATGTTGGGAATGAATCTCTTTGCGGTTGCGGTGTTGTGTTTACCGTGCGGATCGTAATCAACATCCACATGAATGCCTTTGGTTTGGGCGTGATGCAGGAAGCTTTCTGCTTGGGCATCAAGGTTGAATTCATCTTTTCTTCCATAGGCCAAATACATGTTAAGCATGCCATTTTTGATGTTATAAAAGTCGAGCATTTCGGTCGGATTTACCGCAGCGATTTCTGTAGCAATGTTTGGGTCTTTGAAGTTAAACAAGTCAGCTTGAATATCTTTTGCTTTTATAAGAAAGAAGCCAAAGAATTTCCCTACAGTCATGTGACCTTTAGAAAAATCGGTGCGGAGCTCGGTGAAAGCAGCGCTAAAGTCTCCCATGTAAGAGCCTTTTTGATCCATGTAACGGAGATTCAGAGGTGGGGATATACCTGCAATGTTTTTGAAAAACTGGTTGTGTTTGATACCAAGGTGATAAGAAGCTGCGCCCCCCATCGAGGTTCCTGCTAAGCCATGAGCTTCTCTTTCAGGGCGAATAAGATAATTTTTGGTGAGAAAGCCCACCACATCTTTCATGAAATAGTCTTCGAAATTTCCAGCTTTGCTATTGATGAAGAAGCTTCCTGGTGGAATCAATTTAAGTTTTTTATTCAAGCTGCCATCAGGGGCTGCAATTATCATTGGGGGCAGTTTCCCTGAAGCAATTGCGCAATCAAAAGGTTTTACCACATAGTCGAGGAAAACATTTTCATCCTGACTGAAACCATGCAGCCAGATTAAAAGGGGGTAAGCTTTACTGGAATCATAATTGGGTGGTAGATAGACATACAGATCGCGTTTCTCACAGAGCGATTCCGACCAAATTCGATTATCCATCCTGGAATTATTTGTGTAATCAACAATCGTTCCATGAAGATTACGATTTACCCTGTTGTATAAAAAAGGGTTGGTCAGCTTGAAAGCTAAAAGAGTTGGAGTAAGCACCAGCATTAAAACAAGTGCGCTGGCACGAATAAAGTGCATGATCCTAAAAGCCTTTCTGGTACAGAAAAGATGTTTAACGTTTTAGAACCATAGCTTCAAAACACTGCCCGGGCAATTTTAGAGCTCTTCTAATTAACCCAGCTTTATTAAATAAAGTTAGCCTGCGATGATTTGATCGATTAAAGCATTTATTTCGAAGGTACTTCGATGGTGAGAGGTTTGCCTGCAACTAGTTCCATGGGTAATTCGTAGGCGAAAAAAAGTGCTTTTCCCATTGGGGCTTCTTCCCGTGGTTTGCCATCGAATCCGTGGATACGAATGATGTATTTCCCTGGAACAATCCCTGAGTTGATATCTTTGGTGGAAAATTTCCCCTCGCTTATCAATGCTCTTCCTTGGGGCCCTTTAATTGAAATATCAGGGTCGAAGTAGATTTCTCCCTTGGGGATGGCTTTGCCTTTGAAGGTTACCATGCCTTCCACCGGAACAGTCGGAACCTCGGCACTACATCCCAAGATGGCCAGCCAAAGGGTTGCCATTACGAAAAGTCTTTTGCAATAAGGTTTTAGCATAAGAATTAATCCAGAGGTAAGACTTCGCCACCATTGTAACTAGCTGCAGCACGGTAGGCGTTAATGTTAATACTAGCGTTTAAGAATCTTACCGAGGCATCACCCATGGCAAAGTTAGTACCGCCTGTATGCTGGCTGCCAAAAGGCATTTCATTAAAAAGGGTGTTGGAATAGGC
>CAMDHK010000139.1 GCA_945897965.1 Candidatus Kuenenia stuttgartensis
TGCATTACGAATCATAAGACGCATGCTGCGGAAACCGATCAGCCGATTGCAGCATTGATGACGGATTTAAAACAGCGGGGTTTGTGGGATGAAACATTGCTGGTATGGGGCGGGGAATTCGGGCGCACGCCCACAAGCGAGGGAGTTAATAAACCGGGCAGGGATCATAATTGGCTTGGGTTTACGATGTGGCTTGCAGGGGGTGGGGTAAAGGGCGGGCAGGCGATTGGTGAAACTGATGAGTTGGGGTTTGAAGGTGTAAGCGATCGATATCACGTTTCTGATTTACATGCCACCATTCTTCATTTGATGGGCTTTGACTACAGGCATTTAACATACTTTTACAGTGGATTGGATCAAAAGCTAACGGGTACCATTGACCGCCAAATCATCACAAAAGCGATTGCTTGATCAAAAACCCCATCTTTCTGCAAAAGAAGTGAATATTCTCGGGATTTTAGCGGTAATGATTCGCCCTGATTGGTCTTTTAATGCTGCAATCATGCGGTATACTGGATTTGGTAGAAACATGCCTTAGTAAGACGATTTTATAAAAGAAGTAATCATGTTGATTAACAACCGCCTTATTCGAGTTTTAAAAATTGCATCGATTTTGATGATGAGTGCCTTGATTGTGCCCTCAGGTATTGCTGCGGATAAAAACAACGCAGGCGAAAAGTTCTTCGAAGAAAAAGTTAGACCCCTACTTGCTGAGCATTGCTTTTCTTGTCATGGGCTAGATAAACAAAAGGGCGGTTTGAAACTTGATAGCAAGGCTGCAATGATCAAGGGTGGCGATATAGGCACTGCGATTATTCCGGGCGACTCTGCTGCGAGCTTGATGATCAAGGCGGTGGCGTATGAAGGCGATTTAAAAATGCCCCCAAAGGGGAAGTTGAACGCAAAACAAATTGCAGATCTTTCGAGCTGGGTAAAGATGGGCGCACCTTGGCCCACCACCGTAGCAGCAGAAGTGAAAGATACAAAATCGGGCCCAACAGTTTTGGGGAAGGATCATTGGGCGTTTCAGCCTTTGCGAAATCCTGTCCCGCCCGAGGTAAAGAATAAGAACTGGGTGCGAAACCCGATTGATCAATTTGTATTGAATAAACTTGAAGCAAAGGGTTTGAAACCTGCAAGGCCCGCAGACAAACGAACTCTTATACGCAGGGCTTATTTTGATCTGTTGGGTATGCCCCCAGAACCCAAGGAAGTCGAAGCTTTTCTAAAAGATGATTCTTCCGATGCCTTTGCAAAACTGGTGGACAAACTTCTTGCATCCTCGCATTATGGCGAGCGCTGGGGAAGGCATTGGCTTGATGTTGCAAGGTATGCAGATAGTAACGGCATGGATGAAAACCTTGCCTACGCAAGTGCTTGGCGTTATCGCGATTGGGTGATCAAGTCTTTTAATTCTGACATGCCCTTTGATCAATTCATCCGCATGCAAATCGCAGGCGATCTTTTACAACCCAATAACCATGATGGCATGATTGCAACGGGCTTCCTGATGGTTGGCCCCAAGATGCTTGCTGAAGATGACCCTGTGAAAATGCACATGGATATCGTCGATGAGCAGTTGGATACCATTAGTCAGGCCTTCATGGGTTTGACGATGGGATGCGCTAGGTGCCATGATCATAAGTTTGATCCGATTCCAACTAAAGAATATTACTCACTTGCAGGAATCATGAAGTCGACCAGAACGATGGAGACTTATTCAGTTGTAGCGAAATGGCAAGAAAGGCCGTTGGCAGGCCCGATAGAAGTAGCGCAGGAAAAAGAGCACGAAGAACTGACTAAAAAAGTAAAGCAAGAAATAAAGAAGACCGAAGACAAAGCCTTTGCTGAGGTTGTCGCTAAGGCTAGGCTTGATGCAGATTCCTACCTTAAGGCCGCACAGGAAAAAAGTAAGTCCAGGGATGGGTTGGGCAAGACCCGGATGAAGGCTGGTAAGCAAGTAGAAGGCGCCTTGTTGATTGAGGCAGAATCTTTTGCTCGAGGTAATGTGCTTAAAGATGTGGCAGGATATGGCAAGGGAATTGGCGTATTGGTTAATTCTGGGCAGTTGCCTAACTTTGTTGAATATGATTTGAACATACCTGCGGATGGTAATTACAGTTTTGAAATCCGGTATGCTGCAGCAGATAAGAGGCCTGTTAGTATTTCACTTGATGGCAAAGCCAAGGGCGAATTTGCTGCGAGTGTGACTGGGGGCTGGAATCCCGAGGCTCAAAAGTGGGAGGCGGGCTTTATTGCCCCACTTAAAAAAGGCAAGCTCATCGTTCGCATCGATCGAGAGGGCCCGTTTCCGCATATCGATAAGTTTGCGCTATTGCCTTTGCAGAAGGGCCAGTCGTTAGATGCTCAGGTTGTTTCAACTGCAGGGTTGGTACCTGGGTTTATTGATCAATGGATTGCATATCTGAGCAAGGGTGGAAAAATCCCAGAGGGCGAGGCTTTCAAGCAACTGCTTCAATCCAAGGATGGACCTTTTGCAAGGCCTAAGAACATTGATCTTGTTCTTCCAGCAAATGTAATCGCCACATTAAAGCCACTCCGAGATAATCTTGCCAAGCTTGAAAAAGACAAGCCTAAGCTTCCTACAGCGATGGCGGTTTCAGATGATAAACCCCAAGATATTAAAATTCACATCCGAGGCAGTCATCTCACTCTAGGCGCTGATGCCCCTCGTGGGTTTCCCTCTTTAGTAACACTGGCAAATGTCCCGAAGATTGATGAAAAAGAAAGTGGCAGATTGCAATTCGCAAACTGGATCACCCAGCATGATAACCCCCTGACCCCACGGGTTGCAGTCAATCGTTTATGGACTTGGCATTTTGGCGATGGCTTAGTGCGAACGCCAGATAACTTTGGAAGGCTGGGCGATCAACCTACTCATCCAGAACTTTTGGATTGGCTGGCTCAATCTTTTCTACAACATAGGTGGTCTGTAAAGGCGATGCACAAGCTCATCATGAATTCTGCAACCTATCAGATGAGCACCGAAGCCAATGCTCAAGCAGAATTGATCGATTCTGAAAACAGATTGTTTTGGCACAGGCAAAGGCAAAGGCTTGATGCTGAATCTTTCCGTGATTCGTTATTTGTCATTAGTGATTCTTTAGACCGCACTGCAGGGGGTTCACTTTTGGGCTTGGAAAACCGGAAATATGTCACTAATACTGGAAGCCGAAGTTTCGAAGGGTACAACACTAAAAAGCGTTCGGTTTATCTGCCTGTGATCAGGAGTTCGGGTTATGAACCATTCCAAGCATTTGATTTCCCCGATCCGAGTGTCACCATGGGGCGAAGAGCTGTTACCAACATTCCCGCCCAATCCCTGCTTTTGATGAATGGTAAACTGGTACAAGATCAAACCCGGAAGATGGCAGAATATTTGATGAAGCAATCTGGGGATGAAGCGAAGAAAATAAACTTGGCTTATGAGATACTCTTTTCGAGAAACTCACAACCTTCAGAAGTGCAGCGGGCAATCGAATTTCTCAACCTTTATCAAGCTGCAGCACAGTCTGAAAAAGTTTCCAAGGATGAATCGTTGATCTTGGCTTGGCAGGGGTTGTGCAGATCGTTACTTTCCACCAATGAATTTGTATTTGTTGAATAAGCATAGGATTTTTAAATGATGCATTCCTTTCGTAAATCATTGGCCACCAGACGCGAAATGCTCACGCAATCCGCCAACGGGTTTGGCATGCTCGCACTTTCCGCTATGCTAGCTGAAGAAGCCAAAGCGGATGTTAAAATCAATGCGCCAATCCAAGATCCACTCGCACCCAAAGCACCTCAGTTTCCTGCCAAGGCTAAAAGAGTTATCTTTCTTTTCATGCATGGTGGCCCAAGTCAGGTTGATACTTTTGATTACAAACCTTTGTTGGAACGCGATGATGGCAAGCCCCTACCCTTCAATAAACCTAGGGTAGTTTCTGGACAAACGGGCAATCTTTTGAAATCGCCTTGGAGTTTTAAACAGCATGGCCAATCGGGTGCCTGGGCCAGCGAATTATTCCCCGAGATCGCATCCCATGCAGATGATATTTGCTTTATCAAATCAATGTATGGTTCGAACTCCCGCCATGGTGGAGCCTTGTTGGAACTTCATACAGGCAGTGATACTTTTGTTCGACCTAGCATGGGTAGTTGGGTTACCTATGGTTTAGGTACCGAGAATCGAAACCTTCCCGGATTTATAACCGTATGCCCAACACTTTCCCATGGCGCAGAGAACAATTTCTCTTCGGCATTCCTTCCTGCTATCTATCAGGGAACCCCCGTGGGCAATGCTGGCACACCAAGTGACAAGGCGAAAATTCCGTTCATCACAGGCGATACCCCTACCCAATTGCAGCGCATGGAAATTGATTTCTTTAACAGGATGAATCGTGAGCGATTGCAAGTCACAGGCCCCGATAACGGACTTGAAGGCAGAATTGATTCGTTCGAACTTGCTTTCAGAATGCAAGCAACCGCACCTCAATTGCAGGATCTTTCAAACGAAACACCACTCACGCAAAAGCTTTATGGGTTGGATGATCCCGCTACTGCGAACTATGGCAGGCAATGTTTGATGGCTAGGCGCTTTGCCGAAGCGGGCGTTCGCTTTATTCAGATTTCCCACAGCTACAAATGGGATCAGCATGGCAATCTTCGGAAAGATCATGCCAAGAATGCGAGGGAAGTGGATCGACCCATTGCTGGCCTTCTTTACGATTTGAAACAGCGCGGACTTTTGGAAGATACCCTCGTTTGGTGGGGCGGTGAATTTGGCCGTACTCCCACAGCCCAAGGGGGCGATGGCAGAGATCATAACCCGCATGGCTTTACCATGTGGCTTGCGGGCGGGGGCATAAAACCGGGCATCAGTTACGGCGCCACCGATGATTATGGTTATTATTCTGTCGAGAACAAAGTTCATTTCCATGACTTGCATGCCACCATCTTGCACCAGTTGGGATTGGACCACGAGAAACTTACTTATAAACATGCGGGTAGAAACTTCCGCCTGACCGATGTGCATGGCAGAGTGGTTCGAGAAATCTTGGCCTAACCTTAAATGCCCTGTTGGTTTCACTCCTTGTAAATAAGGCACGAACTATGATTAGAATTATTGCATGGGTTGTTTGTGTAGGCATTTCGTTATGCCTTTCAACACTGGCTATTGCGCAGGAAGGTAAAACTTCTTGGAAGGCGGGGGTCGCTAAGGCTGTTATCACACCTGAAAAAAGCGTATGGCTTGCGGGGTATGGTTCGAAGCGTGCACCCGATGGAAAGCTTCATGATATCTGGATGAAATCTCTGGCACTCGAAGCCCCCGATGGTAAACGAGCGATACTTGTCACCAGTGATTTTCAGGGCGTCCCCAAGGAAATGAGCGACGCGGTGTTTGTTCAGCTCAAGAAAAAACACAACCTTGAACGCCATCAGGTGATGATCACTTTTTCGCACAACCATTGCGGCCCGCGCCTGGGTCTCGATCTTGTGGATTACTATCCCATTGAAGCTGAACAAGTTAAGTTGGTTGATGAATACACAGATCAAATGGTGTTAAAGATGGTTTCGATGATTGGCGAATCCATCGCCAACCTTGCCCCTGCAACTTTGAACATGGGCGAAGGCCGGGCAACTTTTGCAGTCAATAGGCGCAACAATAAAGAAGCCGAGGTTCCAAATATCATTGCAAAGGGCGAAGCACTTAAGGGGCCCGTTGATCATACTGTGCCTGTCCTGACAGTATCAGGGAACGATAAAAAGATCATCGCAATACTTTTTGGATACGCATGCCATCCGACCACGCTAAGCTTCACCAAATGGTGTGGCGACTACCCAGGCTTTGCTCAGATCCTTATCGAAAAGAATCATCCGGGCGCAGTTGCAATGTTTGTCAATACTTGTGGCGGTGATCAAAATCCTCTTCCCCGCAGGAAGGTGGAGCTTTGCGAAAAGTATGGAAAAATGCTCGCTGATGGCGTGGAAGATGCCCTTACGAAACCTCTTAAAACCGTTCAGCCTAGCTTGAAAACTTCATTTGAACTCATGTCGCTTCCGTATGAAAAAACCATCACTTATTCCGAGCTTGAAGTTGCACTCAAGGATACCAATGCGGTGCGGAAGCGTTGGGCCGAGAGGATGATTAAAAAGATGGATGCGGGGGAAAAGTTTGAATCTTCGTACCCCTACCCTCTTCATGCGTGGAAGTTGGGAAACGAAATGCTGATGATTGGCATGGGTGCGGAAACGGTGGTTGACTACGCTCTTCGGTTTAAAGCAGAGTTCGGAAAAGGCACTTGGGTTTGTGGCTATGTGGATGACATGATCGCTTATATTCCATCACGAAGAGTATGGGCGGAAGGTGGTTATGAAGGTGGCCCTAATCTTTTTGAATATGGCCGTCCTGCATTGCGCTGGGCTGCCGATAACGAAGAATTGATCGCAGGTAAAATGAAGAAATTAGTAGACTCTGTGAACAAGTAGCACGCTTTTTATCCTAATCATAGAAGGGTTTGTTTTGAACCATCTAACCCGTCGAAACTTTGCAAAGTCTGTCATCACTTCGCTTGCTGCAATTGGTTGTTCGCAATCTCAGGCGATTGCTTTGCAAAAACAATCCCCCATCATCGATACTCATGTTCACTGTTTTGCAGGCAATAAAAACAAAGACTTCCCCTACCATAGCGATGGCCCCTACCAACCTGATGCGATTACTTCGCCACAGATTTTGTTGGAGCAAATGAAGAAGGCTGGTGTTGATTTCGCAGTTGTTGTTCATCCCGAACCTTATCAGGATGACCATCGATACCTTGAATACTGTTTGTCTATAGGCAAAAAACAATTAAAGGGAACATGCCTGTTCTTCGCAAATAAGGGCGACTCGGCCCGGCTTATGGGCGAATTGGTAAAGCGCAACCCAGGAAAGATTGTTGCTCTTCGCTTTCATGCTTACAACAAAGAAAAACTTCCACCGTTTGAAAAACCAGAACTACGAATCTTATGGAAAACCGCCTCTGAACTTGGCTTGAACATCCAATTGCATTTCGAGCCACGCTATGCAGCAGGCTTCGAACCCTTGATTAAAGAGTTTTCAAAAACCAAGGTGATCATCGATCATATGGGCAGGCCCTTCGATGGTTCCATCGAAGAAAACAAGCGTGTGCTTGAATGGGCCAAGTTCGAAAACACCATCATGAAAGTGTCTTCTTTGCCTGATCCTAAAATGTTCCCTGAGCGAGATGCAGGTAAAGTCATTAAGGATTTGGTGAATCGATTCACGCCAATGCGTTTGATCTATGGCGGGGGCTTTGATGATAAATCGGATGCGCAATCGTATCGTGCCTATCGGGAAAATATCAGATCGTATCTTGCAGCGCTTTCTAGCTCGGAGCAAGCCATGATTTTAGGGGTTAATGCCCAGAGGTTGTTTGGGTTTGAAAGCTAGTGGGCTTTACGAAGGCTTTTATTTAGGAACCTGATTGCTCTCGGTTTCGATGAAGATCATGGGGCTTTTGGTTTTGTCGAGCCAGCTTAATAAAAGAGCGATGTTCTCTTCCGACATTGCAACGCAACCCGCAGTGGGCTTCGTAGGGCCCGACCAAAGGTGCATGAAAATGGCGCTTCCTTTTCCTACAACAATCGGGTTGGTGTTATACTCAATCACCGCACCTAACTTGTAGGCATCATCATCCCTGCGCATGAATTCAAAAGATTTCGCAAGGGTTGGCGCCTTTACCATGCGGTTGTAATCAGGCGATGCTGCATCATCAATCCATAGGTCATCCTTGGTCACTTTGGAATATTTTAGGTTTGTCTTTGCTGTTTCCTGATAACCAAAGGCTATTCCTATTCGGTATAGCCCTGAAGGTGTTTTGCCATCCCCTTCTTTTTTTATTTCAGGCATGGTTATCCCATTTTTGCCCACCACGATGGGAATCATTTTTCCTATAGCTTCCCAGTTGGGCCCTTTGCGCTCGTAATAAACTAACTTTCCTTGAATGCTTTTCGAAGAGGGGGTTTGCACATGAATCAGTTGCCCGTTTTCTTTGGGCAGTTTGCCCCATGGAAGAATTTCGCCTGCAAACGAAGGTGCTGCATTATGAACAAGCATGCTCATTATTAGAACCATAAGCTTTTTCATCATGATCCTCAGCTTTTGTTTAATGTGATTAAACGAATCTAGCAGAACGCTTTAAAGCTTTGCAAGCATGGATTAGAAGTTTTATCATAATTGATACCTTGGTTTTCAAGCAATGTTTAGATATCATTATGGGTGATACAAATCTTTCTTTAAGGGGCATCATTCGATGAGAATTACACGCAGAGGTTTCGTTGAACAATCCATAATAGCAGCTTCCGCAGCCTTGGCTTCAGGTGTTCCCCAAACTTCCGAAGCAGCAGACACCAAATCAGAACGCAAAGTTGGGGCCAACGAAAAAATTCGCGTTGCAGTCATAGGCGTCAACGGCCAGGGCGGTAGCCATCTTGGCGAATGGCTTAAAAACCCAGATGTCGACCTTGTCGGGGTTTGTGATGTTGATCCTGCTGCCTACCAAAAAAACATGAACAAGTTCAAATCGCTGAAACATCAGCCCAAGTTCTTCCAAGATGTTCGTAAGCTTTGCGAAGATAAAAACATCGATGCTGTTTCCATTGCAACCCCTAATCACTGGCATGCAGTGATGGCGATTTGGGCCATGCAGTCGGGCAAGGATGTCTATGTTGAAAAACCTTGCAGCCATAATGTGCTTGAAGGTCGGGTGATGACCCAGTGGGCTCGTAAGCTAGACCGCATGTGTCAGATGGGCGTGCAAAGCCGCAGTATGACTGGCATGAGGCAGACTCTTGAATTTATTCAAAGTGGTAAAATCGGAAAAGTCACTGAAGCCAGAGCCATCTGTTATCGTAAACGCGATAGCATTGGCTTGGTAGACACCCCCGCCCCAATTCCTGAAGGTTTGGACTTTGATCTTTGGTGTGGCCCTGCACCTAAGGTTGTCCCCATTAGAAAAAGATTGCACTACGATTGGCATTGGGTATTCGAAACAGGCAATGGCGACCTCGGAAATCAAAACCCTCATGAACTTGACAAGGCTCGATGGGCCTTGGGCAAGAATGAACTTCCTAAGCGTGTGATCAGTTTGGGTGGCAGACTTGGTTACAAGGATAATGGCGATGTTGCCAACAGTCAGATTAGTATTTTTCAGTGGGACGATGGCGCCCAATTAATCTCTGATGTTCGGGGCTTGCCCATCAAGACTCCAGTAACTTTTGGTTTAAAGGGTGGCCCTTTCAACGGCGCTTGCAATATTTGGTTTGGTACTGATGGCTATGCCGTTGGCCCTAACTATACTTCAGGCGTTGCGTTTGATTACAAGGGTAATCAGCTTGGCAAATGGAGTGGTGGTGAATATCAGGCCCACTTTGCAAATTTCGTCAAGGCTATCAAGAGCCGTGACTATAAAGATTTGCACCTCGATATCGAGCAGGGGCATCTTTCTAGCGCACTGGCGCATCTTGGAAATGTTTCCTATCGATTGGGCAAGGTTGTTCCTATTGGAACCAAGCCTAGCAAGTTTGCTGAAAACAAGCATGTTGCAGAAACCTTGGCTAGCTTCGAAACTGGCCTTAAAGAGCACAATGTGGACTTCGACGCCACTAAGTTTTACATGGGTGAAGAACTTACGATTGATCCGAAGACTGAGCTTTCCACCAATGAGGCTGCGAATAAGTTGTTCACACGGGAATACCGCAAGGGATTCGAACTGCCCAGAGTGTAAACCTTGAAGTGATAATCTTTTTGAAAAGGGGCGTCAGTAAGACTGGCGCTCCTTTTTCGTTTCAATGGATATTTTGAGTTAGATTTTCCTGGTTAAAGGGGCAAGCTTTTAGCTGTAAAAATTGTGAAAAACGTCAGATTAGATTCCCTCAATAAAAATAACAACTAAGAAAAGAATCTGTTATTATAACATGATTACTTTATTAAGGTTTTAAACAAATTTAAAGCCTGTGTATTCATTTTGCCCGGGGAAGATTATGAGGCATATCGTATCATTATTTTCTGGCTGTGGCGGTATGGATCTTGGGTTTGAAGGTGGGTTTTCAACTGCCGAAAAATCTATTAAGAATCCTAGTTGGATAGCAGAGCGAATTTCAAACGGCCAAGTGAAATTAAAAAAAACAAATTTCAAAACTGTTTTCGCATGCGATATTAAGCCTTCAGCAAAATCAGTTTGGGAAGGCTATTTTAATCGGAAGGTATTCAACCTTGAGAGTGTGGTTGATCTTGTAAAAAAAGCGAGATTGGGTGAATTCAATTTTCCTCGGGCGGAGGTGGTAACTGGAGGATTCCCTTGTCAAGATTTTAGTGTGGCGGGAAAGCGTAATGGGTTCAAGTCAGTGAAATCTCATGATATGTCCTTACTGGAAAACCCATCTGTTGAAAGTAGAGGCATGCTCTATTATTGGATGAGGGAAATTGTCGCACTTGTGCAGCCAAACATTTTCATAGCAGAAAA
>CAMDHK010000140.1 GCA_945897965.1 Candidatus Kuenenia stuttgartensis
GAAGAATTCATATGTTTGCCCTTACTAGTGGCACCACCAACACCCGGAAATATATTCCCGTTACCGATTCTTATCTCGATGATTATCGCAGGGGTTGGAATATCTGGGGCCTTAACGCTTTCATGAAACATGATAAAGCCAAGTTTCAACCCATCCTTCAAATGAGTGGTGATTGGGATGAGTACCGTAGCGAATCTGGCGTACCCTGCGGCAGTGTTACAGGCCTTACCGCAAGAATGCAGCGAAAAGTCATCCGTTGGCTTTACTGCGTTCCACCTGAAGTAAGCAGAATTAAAGATTCTGCCTCGAAGTATTATACCGTGATGAGGCTTTCCATCGACCGGCCTGTCGGCCTGATATTGGCTGCAAACCCTAGCACCCTTATCAATCTCGCCAAAGCGGGCGATCTGGAAAAAGAATCTTTGATCAAAGATTTAAGAGATGGAACGCTAAGTAAACGGATGGATATTCCCGATGATGTTCGCAGAGTACTTGCTTCGCGAATTAAAAAACGACCTGAGAAAGCGCTTCAGCTTGAAGCTATCATCAATAAAACAGGTTCGCTTTTTCCCAAGGACTACTGGCCTGAACATTGTTTGTTGGGAAATTGGACAGGCGGCAGTATGGCTTCCTACCTTAGGCACTACCCGAAGTTTTATGGCTCGATGCCTGTGCGCGATGTAGGCCTTATTGCAAGCGAAGGCCGTATGACCATACCTTTGGAAGATAACACGCCCTCGGGTGTTCTTGATATCACAACTCATTTTTTTGAATTTATTCCTGAAGAAGAAAAAGGCTCATCCAACCCTACCGTGTTACTTCCCCACGAACTTGTTGAAGGTAGGAATTACTTTATCCTCTTCACCACTTCCTATGGGTTATATCGTTACGACATTCATGATGTGGTTCGTTGCACCGGATTTTATAATAAGACTCCATTGCTGCAATTCCTCAACAAGGGTTCATACTTTTCGAATCTTACGGGCGAAAAGATTTCCGAATATCAGATCACGGGTTCCATGGCTGAAATCCTTAAAGATCTTGATCTTGCCCTTAATATTTACAGCTTGGCGCCCATCTGGAATGATGAGCAACCATACTACGGTTTATTTATCGAATCTAGTGATATACCAAACCCTGATGTTGCAATTATTCTTGCCAATCGCATGGAAGAAAAACTTCGCTCAATAAATATCGAATACGATAGCAAGAGGGAAAGCCTTAGGCTGGGCCCTATAAAGCCCATGATTTTGCAACCGGGCACTTGGCAAAAATGGGATCGGGAACGGTTGAAAAAAACAGGTGGCACTCTCGAACAATACAAACACCCTTGTCTCATTAACGACCTCGCATTCAAATCGCAGATCGAAGCTAGTATCTCGCCAATCCTTTCTTGACCTTTAATTTTTTATACCTGATGATTAGTTGGGAAACTATTCAATCAGGTATTAAATCATGATTACGATTCACAAATTCAATGAACAGGGGCAGATATCCATATTCCCTGCTGATTCCATTCATCATCTTAACTTAAACAACGAAGATAGTTCTGGAACAGGCCTCATCTGGATCGATCTTGAAAATTCCACCATCGAAGAAGATGAGATCGTTTTTAAAAAAATCTTCCCTATCCACAAGCTTACACTCGAAGATATTTCTTATTTGCGTGATGTTAATAAGAAACCACATCTCCCCAAGGTTGAAGAATATCCAACTTATCTCTTTGTGATTTTAAATCCTCTTTGCGATGATTTTCAACAGGGTAAAAAAGTTCTTGATATTGATCATGCCACTACTCAGCTTAGCGTTTTCATTAACCCCAAGTTGTTGATCACCCATCACCTTGGTTCGCTTGCTGGTATCCATGAAGTCAGGGCTTATTTTGACCGGCATGCCTTAAAGCCGCACCATGGTTCTGATTTTATCTTTCATTTGATCATGGATGGAATCATCGATCGATACCGGCCTGTGCTTGATTCTCTCGAGGAATATTTTAATGAACTTGAGGAAGTTGTGTTTGTGGCTCCGGGGAAATCAAAATTGCAGGATCTTATCGGGCTTAAGCGCATTATCAATGTATTAAGGAAAACGCTGATCCATGAAAAAGAAATTTTATTTAGGTTGAGCCGAGGGGAGTTTCAAGTCATTGGAGAAACTCGCGTTATCTACTATCGTGATGTTTATGATCATACCGTAAGGTTTGTTGAATTAGTTGAAAACAACCGGGAAATGGTTTCAGATTTACTTCAAGCGCATTTGTCCTCTTCCTCGAATAAACTGAACGAGGTCATGAAAGTTCTTACCATCATCTCAATTTTGATTCTTCCCATGACAGTTATATCCGGCATTTATGGCATGAACTTTGAAAATCAACCTGAAGTGCACTGGCAATATGGGTACCCGATGGCACTTTTCCTTATGTTGGTAACCAGCTTTTGCTCTTATAGGTTTTTCAAGTTCTATAAATGGATATAAATCTTTTGTCCTGCTTCTTCGTTTCATTTATCATTAAATCTGGTTTTAAATTGGATGTCTTTGTTCAAGGAACTGATGCCATGAAAAAAACAGTTTTAGTGCTATGCCTAAGTTTTGTTTTTGCTGCAATTGCATTTGCCCAAGAAAAAGCAATCACGCCTGCTGAAGCTGCAAAGATGATCGATAAGGATGTTCTGCTCGAAATGAAAGTTGAATCCTCTTCGATGGATAAAAACAAAAGCAATATGTTTTTGAATTCAAAAGCTAGTTTCAAGGATGCAGATAATTTCACGGTTGTGGTAAGGGCAGGGGCTAATGAAAAGCTTAAGGATAAACATAAATTTAAAGATGCTCCCAAATTCTTCAAAGACAAAATCATTCAAGTAAAGGGTAAGGTTTCTACTTATAACGATAAGCCACAGATTGTTGTTGATGGTTCCGCCCAACTCACCGTGATAGAAGAAAAGAAATAATTACCAAGAATAAGGCGGGAAACTTTCCCAGTCCTTGATGTCTCCTTTAAGCAAGGTTTGCGCAAGCATCCTTGCTTCTTGCTTTTGTGTATCATCCAAATAATCAACCTGACTTGTGCCTGACACCCTTGTTAACAGCACGACACCAAGATGCCCCAACGCCGATTGCTGTAGGTTTAATTCGCATTTTCCTACATGGTTTTGGTATGTGTTTAGAAAAGATCGAATCAGTTCTGCGTAGGATGAGCGGTTTGATTTTGCATAAATGCACTTCAAAAGTAAATGCGCAAGAAACAATCCTAGATCCATTGTGAAGTCGCCAAAATGTGCGGTTTCATGATCCACCAGAGTCATGCCCTTAGGGTGAAGCAAAAGATTTTTTGGGCTGAAGTCGCCATGGCAAAGTGTGGCATTTTCTTCCAATAGCGCATTGCGTAGGGAATGTATCCTTGCTGAATACTCTGGGAATTGCAGAGCTAGTCTTTCATAAAAAGGTTCAATTCTTAATTGATGAAAAATGGTTTTGTCTAAGAGTCCTGGGAAGCTTTTCTTTAAACTAGCTCCCTTATTATGAATAGCTGCGAGTAAATCTGCAGCTTGCATAGCCCGAACTGGGTCCGCTATTTGCCCCAATAAGTCGGTTTTCCAAGCAGTTGCTGGGGCAGGTGCAAGCGACATTGCCAACACATGATTTTGGTTATCATGCCAGAGCGGTTCGGTTAGGCAGCCGTTTAATGCGAGTGATTTGAACGCAGAGAGAAAAAGAAATTCTCGTTCGATTCTTGCAGGGTCACTAAGCCAATGATCTTTAACCCGCAATTGTTTGCACGCTTGTTTGAGAATAAAGGTTTGATCTGGAGTTGTGATTTTAAAAACGAGAGCTGAAACGCCCCCGCTTAAGGATTCGATGGTAGGATTGGGGTCAGAGATTCTATGGGCAGAAATTAGATAATTAGCAATATTGGAAGAGGTCAATTCAAGCACAAATCACCTAGTATTGTAGCCATCCGGGTGCGATTCATGCCAGTGCCAAGCGGTGGTAATAATTTCCCGGATATCTTTGTAGTTGGCTTCCCATCCAAGCCTGAGATTTGCTTTTTTACAGCTTGCAACCAAGGCTGGCGGGTCGCCTTCTCTGCGTGCACCGATGGTAAAGGGTACTGCTTTTCCGGTGATATCTTTGACTGCATTGAGTATTTCGTAAACACTGTTGCCCTTGCCTGTTCCCAGATTTAGGCAGAGGTGCTCACCGGGTAATGTTTTTTCAAGTGCCAATCGGTGGGCGTTGGCGAGGTCATCCACATGAATGTAATCCCTGATGCAGGTTCCATCGGGAGTTGGGTAGTCAGTACCAAAAATTTCGAGGGATTTAGATCGACCAACAGCAGCAAAAAGTGCAAGTGGGATGAGATGAGTTTCTGGTTTATGATCTTCGCCTATGCCGCCATCTGGGCTGGCACCAGCAGCATTAAAATACCGTAAAGATGCACAAGACCATTTATGCGCAGCGCAAAGATCTTTGAGCATCCATTCTACCATCAGCTTCGTTTTTCCGTAGGGATTGATTGGTTTTTGCGGGGTTTCTTCAACAATAGGAACCACGGTAGGGTTGCCATAGGTTGCGCATGTGCTTGAAAAAACAAGCTTGGAGATGTTGCATCGTTTCATAGCTTCGACAAGGCTGATGGTACCTGCAACATTATTACGATAGTACAATTCGGGGTTTTTGGTGGATTCGCCCACTTGTGCAAAAGCAGCGAAGTGAATCACCGCTTCGATTTGATTTGAGGCCATGACATGATCAAGCTTGCTTGAGTCATGCAGATCGCCCTGGGTAAAAATTTCGGCAGGAATAGAAGCAGCGTGTCCGCGGGAAAGGTTATCGTAGACATGAACGAAATGCCCGTGAGCCTTCAGGTGTCGAACTGTATGCGAACCGATGTATCCCGCGCCACCAGTGACCAATATTCGCATGTCTTGACCCTTTCAGGGTTGAAGATCAGTTGGTGATTCCTTTGGTAATACCCATGAATACATCTTCTAAATTAACCTCTTCTTCATGCAGGGTTTTAAGTTTGTACCCAGCACGCACCAAAGCTTCTGCAATAAAACTACCATCTTTAAAATCGTGTGCCAGAGTTACTCGAAGATAATCTGTATTATCTCGCTCTTCGATTGAAAAAACGCCTTCCATCGCCTTAAGGAACCCCGATGCTTCCTTAAGCCTATTAATTTCAACACCGACATGAATGACGGTGTTTTGGCGCACCTGCTTGATCGCAGTTTCGACATCGCCATCAAAGAGAAGTTGGCCCCGCTCAATGATGCCTATTTTATTGCAGATATCAGCAAGTTCAGGAAGGATATGGCTAGAAACAAGGATAGTTTTGCCCATAGATCGGAGTCGCTTTAGCAAGGCCCGCATATCAATTCTGGCTCTGGGATCTAAACCGCTAGCGGGTTCGTCAAGTAGCAGAACCATGGGGTCATGCAGCAAAACCCGAGCCAGTCCAAGGCGCTGAGTCATCCCTCTAGAAAGGCTGGTAACGAGTGCATCGCGTTTGTAGCCTAGGTCGACAAGCTCGAGAACTTCATCGCATTTCTTTTTGCGGTCGAGGCCTTGGATACGGTAAGCAGCAGCAAAAAATTCAAGGTATTCGCTTACTTTCATATCATCATAAACGCCAAAGAAGTCGGGCATGTAGCCTATCAATTTGCGGATATCTCTGGAGCTGTTGTAGATGGAATAGCCACAAACCGTTGCTTCGCCCCAGCTAGGGTTTAAAAGCGTTGCGAGGATGCGCATGGTGGTGGTTTTACCTGCACCATTGGGCCCGATAAATCCGTAAACATCGCCCTTATCAAGTTTAAGATTCAGGCGGTTTAAAGCGTAGAGTTCGCCATACATTTTGGTCAGGTCACGGGTTTCAATCATAAAAGTAGTTCCATAGAAGAAAGAGAGTGCACTCAGGGTTTTGTATGTTGGATGGGGATAACCACCCTTACAAAAGTTTCCTGATTAATGCTGGGTTTGATGGTGATTGGGTTGCCATTAATTTTTTGGGAAAGAGAAAGAATCGTGGGTGCAGAAGAAGATTTTGCAGAATCAACCCTGCCTACGAGAATGACTTCTTCTGGGTGCCTAAGCCTAGCACTTTCTGAAAGAAAAGTTTCAGAGACTTGCTTCAAGCGCCAACTAGTATCAAGCTTTCGCAGCGAACTATTGTAAAGAAGATCTCCAGCTTCGGGATGGTCATGAAAAACAAAAGCTTTAACGAGCTTGTGGATGGGATAAATATTGTCGGATGAGCTGTTGGTTTTTTGGTTGCTCCAATTGTTGGGAGCCAAGATTTTTGCATCGTTCCATTGTTGAATTGATTGCCCCCTGCCGCCTAGTTGGAGCATATCGATACGCCTTTTTTCTCCTGCCTGAAACCTACCCAAGTTGTGCCAAGATTCTTGGTAAAAAAGGTTGCATTCATGAAGGTCAACGGAAAGATTGTTGGTGACGGTGCCCGTGATAAGAACAGTTTCAACCCTGGAATGGGAAAGGTCACCTTGAAAGGGAGCACTGTTGGGTTTGGATTTTTTCTGCCAATTGCCTTCTAGCGATGCGCAAGCCCATGCAGGTATGCCGACTTGTTCAAGAGCAGAAGGGAAAGAGCTATATTCGTAAGGTTTTCGGAAAAGAGATTGGGAGGCGCCCCTGAAAATACGATCGGGTGTTTCGAGGATGCCTAGATCTGGTTGGGTAAGGGGTTCTCCTGAACTCCAAGTAGGGTTGGGTTGAAAAGTAAAGGAATAATTACCAGGAGTGGGGCTAAAGAAAGACATCCAGGAAGTGCCTTGAACACAGCCTGAAGAAATATCAATATCCATAATGTCGAGTTTGTTGAGTCTGGATTCATCGCCCTTGAGAGCGTTTGCGCCTGCCCAAGCTCCCCAAGTTGCAATTAGAACTGCAACTAAAAAAGTGAACCATGTTAGTTCAGGTTTTTTTAACCAGTAATGGGTAACGAAATAATCAACTGGCCCGATGATAACAATGTAAGCAATAATGAGAAGAGCGACCCAGCCAAAAGGGAATGCAGGTACTTCTACAAATGTTTCCAGTGATCGTTGGATTTCGCATGAGAGTTCAGGCCTGATAGAGGTTGTGTCTGGTGGGAATTTGCCTTGGGCAAAGCCCGGGTTTCTTGGCGAGATCTCAAATAAAAACTTATCCCAGAAAGATTGCTGCCCATCCCAGCTTGCAAAAGGTGAGGTTTCCATGCCTAAGGCCAGCAGAAAAACTCTGCCACGGCCAAAAGGTATCTGTACCAATATTGGCCTCACGACGGGATCGGATGGCTCTGAGGATTCCCGAATGATGGTTTGTGCTGAATAAGTTGGGGATAACTTTGCAATCTCGTTTATACGCATTGGCAACAACTGGCTAACCAACGGAGTGACCCAGCGATTCAACCCGTTGAGTGTGCGTAATCCTTTAGGGTTTGAATCCAACCCTTCGATATTGCAGCCTGTAACTCCGAGGGTAAGGAGCAAACTTTTCGTACTTTCGTAATGCGTACCTGAATCCACTAAAAGAGTGCCACCTGAAAGAAGCCATGCAGAAAGAGCTGCGCGCTTTTCTGAGTTTGCTTCTTTAATAAGATCGCTGGAAATAGTTGAAGCAGTAGAAACAATCAGCGTATCTAAAGAGGCGTATCCAAGCGCTTGAGTTGGAAGATCATGAATGGTTTTTAATTCTGAGAATTTGCGAGGTAGCCTTTCATTCAAAATTTGTTTCCCTGCATCTGATTTACTTTGGTTTGCAGAAGCGAGTTGAAGGGCCTCTGAGGAAAATCCTGCAGTTGCGATAAAAAAATCTCTTGGACCAATCATGGTTGCAGAAGATCGGGTTGGGGTTGGCCAAACTTGAATTGTCGTGCCATTTTTTTCTTTAAGCCTAACTATAAGAGGGCTTGTAGAAGAACCTGGTCGAAGGTAGCCCATCATCCGAGTTTGCCCGGGAACCACAGGCATTTTTACGAGATAGGTCGCTCCATCGCCATCGGTGGATTCAAGTTCAATCAGGAATTTATCGGGTTCGATTTCAGAACCCTTAGGGTCAAGTTCAATGCCAACAGGAACCCAAACGCCGTTCCGAATCAGGGCCCCAGCTTCGGATGGGAAACCAAAGCGAACTTGGGTTAAGGAGGGTTGGGCCAAAGCTGGTCGAGCACAGAATAAGAGCAGGCAGCACATGATCAGAAATCGTAACATGAAGACTTTCTTAAGGTTTTTCGTTGGGGTTGCAAACGCAGGGTGATTTAGCACATCCTGGGCAACCAGTTCCATACTTTAATTTAACCGCATCTTCCAGATCGACCCCTGCAATATTAGCAAGGGTTGCGAGCCATGCAAGCACATCTGCGAATTCTAACACAAGTGCCTGATGGTTTTTTTCTCTAAGAGCAGCAGAAAGCTCGCCAACTTCTTCCATAAACCACATGAAAGTACCTTCAATCCCTCTCGAGGAATCTTTTTTACCATACAGTTCTTTGATCAATGATTGTAATTGTTTGAGGTTTTGGGGCATAAGTTACCTTGAAGGATTAAAAGCTTGTTTGAGTTTTTGAAGCTCATCATTTTTGCCTAAAGCTAGGAGATGCTCAAGGAGTAAATCCTGGGCTTCTTTAAACGAGACGTCAATTTCCAACACTTCCTTTGCAGCGATAAGAGCTTCAGTTTTTTGATTGTTTTGCAACAATAGCTTTAGGAGTCGTTTGCGTTTTTCAAGATCATCTGGGTCGAGCCGGGAAAGTTTTTGCAAGACATCGATTTGCATGGGTTTGTTATCAGTTTGGGCGAAAACGCGGGCGAGTTGTTCAAGCCAGCGGGGATTGTCGGGATCCAAAGCCATGCCCGATTGCAAAGTTTCGGTCGCCTTTGAAAATTCCCCTGCATCATAAAAGATTCTACCCAGCAGAAAAAGAATGTCTGGATCGGGGTTAATCTTCGCAGAATCTTCAAGAAGCGCTTGCTCTTTTTTTGTATCACCCGCCAGCTTTGCAAGTTTGGCTAGAACTAGGGATGCGCGAGGTTGGCCTGGCTTGTTCGAAAGTGCTGCCTCCGCAAGTTTTCTGGCCTCGGCCCGGTCCCGGTTTATTAATAAAAGCGCCAACTCGCCTTGGGACTCTGCATCGGTTGCATCAGCTTCGATGGCTTTACGCAACTCTTCAACACTTCGCAGTTTTGGTTTATCACTAAGTAAGGTCTTTTCGGTAATTTCCTTGATGTAAGCGAGGTAACCATTTTCAAAGTTTGCAGTTTTAGATTTGGTTACAAGTTCGATTGCCAAGTCTGTCCCATTTCCCTTGGCGAAAGATTCGAGCATATTGCGGGATGCCTCTTCGCCATGCGTTTTTTGTAAGTATTCGACATAAAGCAAACTTTGGCAGTAAGCCATCTGCCAATCAATAGGCGATCTGGGTCTCTGAAATCCGAGGTTGATATTGCTTAGGTTGAAAAGGTTGTTGGACTGAATGCGCTGCTTCAATTCTTTGTTCCAAGCGTCGGATCTGGGGTAACCTTCGAGCGAAACAGCCAATCCTTCGGTTAACCAGTGGGGCACCATGAATTGGGATTGTTCAAGGTTGAAGATATGGGTTAGTTCATGGCGCATGACTCGTGCCCAGTTGAAAGGCTTGTTCATGGTTTTACTTTGGGGAGAAACCATGGTGATAACTTTGCCAGTGCAAGCGCCTATGGTATGAAGATCTGGCACGCCAATGGTTCTGCCGCTAAACATTTCGTGATTGGAAAAGACTTCAACAAGGATGGGTTCTTTGGGAGAGAAACGAAATCTAGCATTTAATTGCACGAAGATTTCTTCCATAAAGAAGGCCATATAAGTGACGAGGGGTTTATCCTGCGAGGCATCGAATTTAAAGATGAAGTGTTCGGTTTTCAGGGTTTCATATTTATCAAGATGCTTTAAGACTTTAAGAGAGTTGGCAGTTTGGACATGGAACGGATCAGCTTTCAGACCTTTTTCTAAAAGAGTGCGAGCCTCTGCTTCCCTGCCCATTTGCAGAGAAAGCATTGCAAGAGAAATCAAGGGTTCTGGGAGGTTGGGTCGCAGTTCGATGGCTTGTTTTAATCGGATTTCAGCTTCAGAAAAACGCCTGCGGGAAGAAAGAAGTTCGCCCATTTCGAGGTAGAAAAGAGCGGGCTTTTTATCAAACGAAAGCGCTTCCTTTTCTAGGTTTTGCAGTTCAGCAGTTTTTCCATCAAGCCAGGCTAGTGCCCCAAGCCTACCTAGAATTTTTTCATCTCGTGGTCTGGCTTTTCTTGCCAATGCAAGTTGTTCTCGAGCCTTGGCAGAGTTACTTTCCGCCAAGCTGATTTCGGAAAGAAGAATCAAAGCATCCGGGTGGTTGGGCTGGGATTTCAATGCTCGTTGGGCGAATGATTCCGCCTCTTGGTATTCCATTTTTTGAATTGCAGCTTCGCCTTTGCCTACTAAAGCTTCTGGGG
>CAMDHK010000141.1 GCA_945897965.1 Candidatus Kuenenia stuttgartensis
GCCCAATACTATCACACATTCTATCCTCGAAGAAAATCAAGCTTGGACAATAAATCGCTACCTACCATTGCTTCTCGAAGGCACTTGGGTAACCATCCAACTCACGCTTTGTAGTTTTGCATTGGCATTGGTTTTGGGTTTACCATTATCTCTAGCTAGGCTTTATGGAACACCTTGGTTAAAAAGCTTAGCGTTGCTGTATGTGGAATTTTTTCGTGGAATACCGGTGCTGCTGCTGCTGTTTTTTCTTTACTTTGGATTGCCTGCAATTGCAGAGTCTTCAGGGTTGAATATATCCCTTGCATTAAGCCCATTTATTGCAGCGACCTTAGGTTTGGGGTTGAACTATGCTGCTTACGAAGCGGAAACTTTCAGAGCAGCAATTCAATCCGTGCCCCAAGGGCAATGGGAGGCTGCTGCATCCTTGGGTATGGGCAAAACCCTTACTTTCAGGCGCATCATATTCCCTCAGGCAATGCGCATCGCTTTACCCACCACCACCAATGATCTCGTTGCATTGTTTAAAGATACCAGCATCGCAAGCGTTGTGGCTTTGGTAGAACTCAACAAACAATATCAAATACTGGCAAAGTCGAGTTTGAAGTTTGTGGAACTTGGATTGATAACTGCGCTGTTATACCTTGCGCTTTCCGTACCATTGGGAAGATTAGCAAGGGCATTAGAAAAAAAACTTGCACCAGAGAGGCGCTAGCAATGAATATCAAAGCGCAGGAAATATGCAAAACCTTTGGCAAACGCCCAATACTTGATGGGTTAACCCTAAACGTGTCATCTGGGGAAACCGTAGTGATAATTGGACCAAGTGGTTCTGGAAAATCGACCTTTTTACGCTGCCTCAACGGCTTACAAAGTATTGATTCAGGTACCATTCAGGTTGGGGATCACAAACTTGAAGCTTCGAATGGAAAACGATTCAGTCCATTTTCTTCGGAAATTCGAAAAGTACAAGGCATGATATTTCAGGATTTCAATCTGTTCCCCCATATGAGTGTGTTGGGAAATGTAACCGAAGCGCCAGAAAGAGTGCTAAAGCATAACCAAGCTGAGGCGAGGAATATTGGTTTAGAATTATTAAAAAAAGTCGGGCTGGAAAGCCATGCAAACCATTATCCCGCACAACTTTCAGGGGGGCAAAAACAAAGGGTTGCGATTGCCCGGGCGCTTGCAATGAAGCCAAAAGTTTTACTTTGCGATGAAGTAACCAGTTCTCTCGACCCGGAACTAAAGCACGAAGTCCTCGATGTGTTGGAAAAGCTGAAAAACGAAGGAATGACCTTGTTGATGGTGACGCATGAAATAGGATTTGCAAAAAAAGCTGCAGACAAAGTTGTATTCCTTGCAGAAGGTAAAGTGGTGGAAGAGGGCCCACCCCAGCAGATTCTTGAAAGCCCTGAAAACTCTCGCATTCGCACTTTTATTTCAAAGTTAATGAGCTAATAAAAAAAGGCCCCATGAATAATTCACAGGGCCTTTCAAAACACAAAAGTTTTGGCGTAGTGTTACTTGCTTGAAAGCAAAAGGCTGTTGAGGCCAAGAATCAGAATTACTTGATCCAACTGCTTTTCAAGTATAGACAACACCTTATCAGGATCAACAATCAGAATGTTATTCTCGCGAATCTGAAGCTGTTGCTTTTGCACCAACTCTTGAAGGCTCGTGAGGATCCCTTTTTTGTCTCTAGTTCCATCGAGCAAAGGCAATACAAACTTTTCGAAATCGCCCACTCGTATCGTTTGATGTCGAATGTTGGTAAGCACGCCATCGATACCTGCTTGCTTGCGCACAAGGGCAGGAACCTTTGGTTTATCAAGGAACTCACGGGTGATACCCAGAGGGCGAAGCGAAAGTTCAATCGCGCCCATAGGCAGGCCGGTGTAGAATAACAAAAGTGCAGAACCAATCTGATCAACAACTCGGTCAAGCCCAGCTTGATCGGTAGGCACCTGAAGGCCAAGTTTCTTTGAAGAAAGCTCAACCAATTTATCAAACGAAATTCGTTCGGGCCATGATTCGTTCAATACACGAACTGCTGCTTTAACGAGGGGATCGCGCGCAGTAGCTTCGCCACCGGTTGGCACAATGTAGGTTTCTGGCTCATTACTATGAAGCTCTGGGCCGTTTTCTTTCACGCGCAGCGTGCCTGCAATCATGAAATCACGAATCAGTTTGGTGTTTACCTGCAGCACAGTCTGCTTGCCTGAATGCACAAGAAGAGTCATGCGGAACATGCGGTTACGCAAGAAATCCATGTACTGTTCAGATTCAATTTGATTAGGCGCAGTGGTAAGCAATTTCTTGGCTTCCTCATGAAGATCATGGGTTGCCATCGTTCGCATATCAGCATCGCCCAGATAACTAAGGCCATGAACCGTTGCCCGTTCGATGAATTCGTGGAAATAACAAGGAGAGTTATTTTCTTCGAGGTGATCATGGAAAAGGTAATTATCAGATTGCTGGCGCAGTAATTCGAGTTCGCTCTTAAGGAAAGAACCATAGGCGTTGTTATCTTGGGGAACAGATTTCACCAAGAATTCGAGCAAGCCACGAGCCTGTTGCAATTTCTGTTGTGGGGTTTCAAATCGCTTGATGTGATAAAGCATCATGTCGCGAATCATGCCACGCATACGCCAGCCTGGCAACACATTGTAACTGACATAAGCAACGCCATCTGGCGTCAGGTTTTTCTTGCAGATCTCAAGAATCTTTTCCTGCACTTCTTTCGGAACCCAAGAGAAAATACCATGCACGATGATGTAATCAAACATGCCATCCTTGGGCCCAATGTCCATGATGTTGGCTTGGCGAAGTTCGATATTCTTAAGGCCTAGATCTGCGATAGTTTTCTTGCCTGCAGCGACTTGAGGTTCAGAATAATCAATACCCACGAACTTTGCGTTGGGCATGTTTTCTGCAATAGGAATCAGGTTGTTACCCGAAGCACAACCCAATTCAAGCACTCTTGCATTTTCAACTTTGGGAGGATTCAGGCCCAATAACTTAGCTACGGAAGCAAGCTTGTCAGGGTGGGATTGCTGATAAGGAAAACTAACATACTGGATTTCATCGTAAGCCGTTGCCATCATCTTCTCCATAATAAAATAATTCACAACTGTTAACCTATTTTGAATCGTATCTTATTCAAAAAGATAAAGAAATAGAAGTTTTGTGAAGAATTGAATTAACTCAGAAGACACTTAAGTAAGGATCATTTCGAAGCTAAAAAGCCCATGCTTTTAAGCCATTCTGCGCATCTTTGAGGCCAATCATTGATAGGGTGAACATCTTTTCTCATGCCAAAACCATGGCCACCCTTCGCACAAATATGCAGCTCCGCACTCAAATTTTGCTTCTTGTATTCCAAATAAAGCATCGCAGCTTCAACAGGGTTTAGCTTGTCATCATGGGCGACCAAAAAGAAGGCAGGTGGCGCATCCGCAGGTACTTTAAACCCCTCACGGAACTTGCTTTTATCGTCCTTGTGAAGAAAACCTCCACCATAAATAAAGATCAGAAAATCCGGGCCACTCGCATCATCTAATCCCTTCTTTTGCTCATAAGTTCGCTCACCACGATCCCACGAAACATGTCCTGCTAAATTCCCGCCCGCAGAGAAACCCAAAATCCCAACTCGCTTTGGGTCTAAGTTCCATTCCTTTGCATGATTGCGCACCAAACCAAGCGCCCGCTGCGCATCTTCCACGGGCATAGTGAACACTTCTTTTTCATCACGGGTTGGCGTTCGATACTTCAACAAAATTCCTGTAACACCAAGAGTATTCAACCATTCGCAAACTTGCGTGCCCTCATGCGCCCATGAAAGAAACATGTAGCCGCCGCCTGGCGCAACAATCACCGAGGCACCATTGGGCTTTGCAGGTTTGTAAATTGTGATGGTTGGTTCAAGCACATCAGAAATGCGATTGGGCCCAGGCTTCCCATAAGAATCAATCAGTTTCTTTGTAGCTTCCGACTTTGGATTCATCTTCGAAGGCGGGCCATCAGGCCATAGTTTTAATGTCAAAGGTTCTTCAGCGCTTGCCAAGGTAAAACCAAGTACAAGATAAACCCCAACGCATAGAAAATTTCTAATCAGAAACATGATTGAAGCCTCTTAATCTAATTCTTTTTGGGGGAACGCAAATCCTTCTTGCAATTAGGATCTGCTGCTACTGCATCGCCCACTTTTTCAACTGGATGTGTAAACAGATATTTCCAAACTGATTCATGAATAAATTTACCCGAGGCATCCTTCACCGCAGCGCCACCGGGGGTCACCGAACTATGCGCCCTTTTATCATCGTTCTTAACATCTGCATCAGTGATCAGCCTTCTACTGTTACCAAAAGGCGCAGGCATTTTGTCCACATTAACAATCGGACCAAATGCATTAAGCCCAAGCAACTCCCACGATCTGCAATAATGATCACCTTTCCAACCACCATCCAACACATGGCTAAAACCAAAATATCTATTTTCAGGAGTTGCAGAGGGAAGCGCCTGCCAGGTTTCATATTGATCACGTGGGCCGCAGAACATAACCACTCGATCGACCTTCTGATGTTTTGCAAACCGCGCAGCAGTGGTGGAACCATGCGAGCTACCCGAAATAATAACCTTGTCCCAACGCAGGCCCTTACCATCTTCGGAAATAAAATAACCCCAGTTACCCTCAGGATTTTTCTTATCAAGATACTTCACAAACTGGTATGCACGTTCCATCATGCCATCGGGTTTTGGGATATTTACCACTGGGCTAAAGTCTTCGCCTGTCGCTGCTTCCAAACGAATCTTACCCAAGAATTTATCATCCGCAGGGGCGGGCTCTTTACCAAACTCACCGAACCAACCGTTTGCATAATGAATCTGGATTGCATGAAGCCCATAACTTGAAACACGATCAAAAAGCTGGGCATTATGGCCCATCAGCCAGATCACCAACTTGCCTTGCGAAGGCACCCGGGTATCCACACAAGCGTTTTCATAATCTGAAACCTTACCATCTTTTTCAAACACAAAACCAATCTCAGGGTGGGGCTTGGCTTTGGGATCAATCTGACTAGCGCGCGCCTTGATCTCATGCTTCTTGGGCGCAGCATCTTTGTATTTAAACGGAGATTTAGCTTCCTGCGCCTGCAACAACATCAAAGGCGCAAACAACATCATCCCAACCATCATCGGAATCATTCTTCGCATGTTCGTTTCCAATTCTATAATTGATTACTTAAGCCAGCGTTCAAGCCAAGCCAAGGTTTCAACCTTGAACTCAGGCGTTACAGTATGAGGCACTCCCGCAGCCTCCACAATCTTTAATTTGTCTACTACATTGGCTTTCTTATAAGCTTCGCTTGCACTTACAAAAGCTATGCGTGCACCTTCTATTGGGCAGTTTGGATCTTTCTCGCCATTCAAAATCAACATTGGTCTAGGCGCACATAACTTCAACATATTCGGGCAATCAAACTCTTCCAAAATACCTGGGATGATTTTGTTCCAGAGTTCCTTACAAACCTTAGCGTTGATTTCTTTCTCACCCATATCCGAAGCGGCAGCTTCATGGGCCTTGCGAATGGTGTTAGCCCTCGCCTGCCATTTACCATTCTCCAAAGTCCATTTGAAACTTTGAACTCCAATAAGCGGAACCATAACGGAAACCCGCTCATCCACCGAAGCAGCAAGCCAAGTTTGAATTCCGCCCATGCTAATCCCAACCATCGCTATGCGCGCAGGATCAACATCATCGCGTTGCAAAAGATAATCGACTGTGCACCAAAGATCCCAACAAGTTTCAAAGTAAAAAGGCATGGGCTGCGGTTTATCCTTGGGTGTGCGCCAAGCTTTAGTGATTGCTTCGTTATAAGCCTCTGACCCTTTTTTACCACCCGATCTTGCACCATGATGCCTTGCATCGATTGCAACACCGATCCAACCACGCTTTGCGAACTCTTCAAGCCAGGATTTCTGGCTCTCTTTATTGCCCCCGGTACCATGGAGCATGATAACTGCAGGAAGCTTGGCTTTCTTTTCCGTAGGGGAAACGAGGTACGTTGGAACCCGCTCAGCGGAACCATCAGCTTTTTTATCGCTAGTGAAATCCACTGTTTCGTAAGTGTAAGATCCAGAAGTAGTCTTCGATATCTGTTTGACATCAAGCGGAAGCTTTGGTCGATCCAAAAGTTTTTTGAATGCCTTACGGGTTTCATCGACAGACTTGATAGTCGTTTGAGAAAAGACGAACAATACCTGCAACAGCATTAAGCTTATCGCTAATGCAGACCAACGGATGTTTCGCATGATGCTTCCCTGAGTAAGTAAACTTTATTTCTTGATCGTGAATGTAATTCCAGGCGAGGTATGGGTTTCTTCCTTATCCTTGCCTTTTGCTTTACCAGTAACCGTTATGGAAGGGGTTGCAGGTACAGCCTTTTCTGTTGAGGTAATTTCGAACTTCACCTCATTCATATTGGCGGGAATGGGGCCCGCCTTGGCGGTGACATTAGCAGGCAATCCACCCACCGTGATCACAATTTCAGAATTGAAATCCTTAGCACGACTAGCGGTTACCGTTGCAGATGCTTTCTTACCAGGCGCAATGGTTGCTGGGTCGATCTTCAAAGAAAGTATAAAAGCTGGCCTTTGCAAAACTCCCAGGGTAATTTCATTCCAATAAGTTCGTGGGGGAATTGGCAAACCCGCAAGCGAAGTACTCATCGCACCCCGAACACTTGCATAGCTCTTGTAAGTTTTACCATTAATGGTAGCAGTTCCCACGATGCGAATAAGTTGTGGACCAACAGCAACCGATTCATCGATTTCAAAGTTGAGGTTCCCAGCAGGTTGACCGGGTTGCGCTGGTTGCCCTTTAGGAATGCTAAGCTTCCCCGTAATACCTTTAGTTCCTTCGACAGAAACTTCTATCGTGTCTGCATAATCCCTTCGGGTTACATTAACAGGCACGGAAAATGGCGCACCAGCAGGGCCATCAAAATGATCCCCACCAATAGTAATATCAAACCCTGGTTGATAATTGGTGATGCTAAGGCGATAGATCTCTGCTGGTCCACCCCATAAATGCAAGTGCTCTACCGCAATAGTGTAATCACCATCTGCTGGGGCTTTAAAATCAAAACGACTCGCCCCCGTAGGATTAGTCTCTGCAAGCTTTGCGCCCTTCGCATCTTTCAACGCCATGTACACTTCCGTGGGCGAATAAAGATCCTGACTAGTAGCTTCAATAATCAATCGTTGATCCTTCTTGGCAGTAAAAGAGAAATGATCGAGATCACCCTTTTCCAAAAGGCGTGCAGTAATTGCAGAAGGAATCGCAATCTTATTCGCCTTGGCAGGATCGTTGTTAGGTTCGAGTTCCATGGCTTCAGTAAGATCGGAAAGCAACACACAAACAGGCCAGCCTGTAAGTCCACTCTTTCCCTTAGGCGCAATCCAGACGCTATCAAGCAATGGATCTACCGGAGCAACAACTTCTTGGGACAACGCAGTTTCAACCGCAGGGCCTGCAAAGTTTATATTGCCTTTAGTGCCCCGCTTCATTGCCATCGGTATGGGTGAAGTTGCCATGGGAAAATCACCCATACGCAATCTATAGTGAAAATCATCTCCGCCACGATAACTAACATCGCGCAATTCAACCAAGTACTCACCCTCTTTTTGAAACACAAAACGCAATCTGGGATCAGTCTGGGCTCCAGGGGAATCATTACTATGGCTCTTAGGCAACTCTCGCATGGTCTTAGGATCTATCAAGTTAATCTGTGGATCAATTGAACCGCCCAACCTTCTGCCCAATACTTCGAAGCTGACTTCCTGCCCAGCTTTGACGCTGATTTTGTAATAGTCATTAGATTCTGCATCGATCTTGCCTGAAACCACACAAGGTAATGTCACCACCTGAGGCGTCATCTTGTTTTTGTTCGTATCGACTTCCAAAACTTCAGGAAGATCATCGATGCAAAGGATGCGTGTGTTGGAAACACCCTTGGCAGTGGCGATGCGAATAGTGTGAAACCCAATAGGTGCAGTTGGATCAATATCAATTTTGACTGCAATTTTGACTGCAAGCTTGGCTGCATCTTTTCCGTTGTTGTTCTCGGTAGGAATCGTGGCTTTGCATGGGAAAGAAGAAAGAAACTTAATCGGGCCAGCAAGATTGGTGCCTGTAAGATTCAGCGTAATCGAACTACCGCGCTTTGCCCCAGCAGGGAAGATTGGCTTTAAAGTGGGTGCCCCAGCATTCGTTGGAAATGGCACCACCTTCTGAGCGTTGGCACCCATGGGAGCCATCATCATGCAAGCGAAAATAAACAACACTAAAAATGGGATCTTACGCATTACTACCTCAGTTTGATTCTTTTCAATAGGCGGGAAGATGATTGACTCATCATTTCTTTACCACAAGCAAGATCCTAAGGGATTTTCTAATACTAGGCAAAGAAAAAGCCATGTTTCTGCCTTAACATCACATAACCCTGCGTTTCACCCGACCTCTGAACTCTTACTTTTGCTCCAAACCTTCCCAAAGTATGCTGCCAAGGCGGATTAGCGTGGCCCCTTCTTCAATTGCAATTTCGAAATCGTTACTCATCCCCATCGAAAGCTCGGGCAGCTTTTTCCCTAAAAGGTCCGAAAGTTTATCCCGAGTATTTCTCAACAATTGAAACGCTGGCCTGCAACTCTCTTTTTCTGCAGCGTAAGCAGCCATCCCCATCAAGCCCTGACATTGTAAATGCTTTAATGCCATAAGTTCACTGGCCAAGCCTAGCACTGAAGAAGGATCAAACCCCTGCTTGTTTTCTTCGCCACTGATGTTTACCTCTAGTAAGAAATCAAGTTTTAGGTTTTGTTTTTCGCATTCAGCTTCAAGCGCTTGCAATAGGCGAAGGCTATCCACCGAATGAAAGAGATGAATAACGGGAAGTGTTTTATCGATTTTGTTTCGTTGCATATGCCCGATGAAGTGCCATTTAGCATTGGGAAGATGCGAAGCTTTGTTCCAAAGTTCTTGAGGCCTGCTTTCGCCCAGTTGATCAATTCCTTTTTCCATTAAAAGTTTTGCGAGGGGCGAATCAACTGTTTTTGTAACACCTACCAATGTCACTTCAGTTCTTTTCCTCGCAACTTTCTCGCACGAAGATGCGATTCTTTCCTCGACTTTATCGAGGTTTTTCTGCAAAATTGATGCTTGTTCTTCCCCGTTCATGCGCTTGCGCCTTTCTATGTTACCCTTCACTTCCTATTTTATGTATTATGGCTTTAGGATTACCAGTCACACGGATATTTCATTCAAGGGAGTTGGATTGATGGCAAACATTCGAGCTTTTCGCGCACACCGCTATGACATGGGCAGGGTTGGAAATATGAGCGAGGTCGTTGCGCCTCCTTATGATGTCATTGATGAAAAACTCCAAGAACATCTTTACAACAACAACTCCTACAATGTCATCAGGCTTGAATTAAACAAAGAGCTTCCAACCGATACCGAAACCAACAACCGCTACACCCGCAGCGCCGCAGTGCTTCGTGACTGGATTGCAGAAGATATTTTAATCCGCGATGGCTCCCCAGCACTTTATGTTTACGAACAAGAATATGTTGTCGAAGGCAAAACCCATCTGCGCAAAGGATTCATGGCACGGGTCAGGCTCGAACCTTTTGGCACAGGCAAAATCTTCCCCCACGAAGAAACTCTTGCTGGCCCAAAAGCAGATAGACTTAAACTCTACCAAGCTACCAACATGAACCTTAGCCCTGTCTTTGGCCTTTACCCAGATGATAACTGCGAAGTGATGGCCAAGCTTGAAAAAGCTGTAGGGCAAGCACTTCCCATGGAAGCCACCGACCATCTGGGAACCATTAGCAGGCTTTGGACCATCCATGATCATTCTGTGGTTAGCGCAGTTACCGGCTTGATGGGCCCCAAACCTGTTTTCATCGCAGATGGCCATCATCGTTATGAAACAGGCTTGAAATATTTGGAAGAGAAGAAAGCTGCGGGCGAAGTGCTCGACTCCGAAGCAGCACCTAACTTCATCCTGATGATGCTGGTTAGCATGAGCGACCCAGGCCTTTTAATTCTCCCCACCCACCGTCTGGTTAGTGGCTTAAAAGGCATTACCTCTGAACAAGTGCAAAAAGCTCTCGAAGGGCATTTCAAAATCGAAAAAGTTGGCACCGGTAATGCTGCTGCTCTTGATGCCTGGGAATCCATTGAAGCCGATGGCGGACAAGACCTACTCGCTTTTGGCACCCTTGCAGACAACACTTGGATTCTTGGCAGATTAACAGATACTGCAACCATGGATAAACTTGCTGCTGCCCATAGCGGTGATTGGCGTGGTCTGGGTGTTAGCATTCTTCATGTGCTAGTTCTCGATCACCTAATGAAGGAAAAAGC
>CAMDHK010000142.1 GCA_945897965.1 Candidatus Kuenenia stuttgartensis
GTTCCCTACTTGGCCAACCCAGCAGGCGTTAGCCCTACTGCTAGGCGTGCGTTGCTCGATGAAATTTCTGAACTAAATGCAAGGCATTTGGTTGATGTTGGCGATCCAGAAATCGATACCCGCATTGCCCAATACGAGATGGCTTTCAAAATGCAAACCAGTGTTCCAGATCTGGTTGATTTTACCAAAGAATCAAAATCCACCATCGAACGCTATGGCCCAGATGCACTCAACAAAGGGACCTTCGCCAACAATTGCCTTGTTGCACGGAAGTTGCTTGAACGAGGCGTGCGCTTTGTGCAATTGATGCATTCTGGTTGGGATCAGCATGGTAACCTTTTCACCCAACTCGAAAACCAATGTAAAGATACCGAAGGACCTTCCGCAGCACTGGTCAAAGATTTAAAAGAACGCGGCATGCTTGATGACACCTTGGTAATTTGGGGCGGAGAGTTTGGCCGTACTCCTTTTGGTCAGGGCGACCCTGCGAACCCCAAGGGCCGTGATCACTTTGGCAAATCTTTTAGCTGGTGGATGGCGGGTGGCGGTATCAAACCAGGTAGCGTTTATGGCGCCACCGATGATTTCGGATGGAATAGTATCAAAGATCCTGTTCATGTTCATGATATGCAGGCGACTATTCTTCACCTTTGTGGCATCGATCATACCAAGCTGACTTTCCGTTATCAGGGCAGGCAATACAGGCTAACTGATGTGCATGGAAACATTGTAAAGGGAATACTTGCCTAATTACTCGCGGGAAAGATTCATCATGAAGAAGATATTCATTTCATCACTCTGCTTCATGACCGTAGTTTTTTCTATGCAAAGTATTATGGTTCTAGCCCAACCAAATGCAATTCCGTTGATTGGATACACAGAACTTAAAACGAATCTTGATGGGGGCAGGCACCCGAATGTTCGCACCATGCGAGCATCCTTGGTAAAGGCTGATGGTACCTCTCCTAGCAAAATTGCGGATCAATTAGTTACCGAGCCCGATTCTTGGACGCAGTTTTCAGGGTGGTCTCCCGATGGCAGACAGGCAATCATTGTTAGGGGTTGGCAAGATCACGAAAACGCCCAATGGGAAGAGAAAAACAAGAACTTTCGCTATATTAAGAAAGCTTATCTGGTTGATTCATTCTTGGTGGATTTAGAAAAGAAGAGGCCGATTAATGTGACGGGAATCGATCGTGTTAGCTTTTATAACACTGGTTTGTTCTTTTGGAAAAATGAGCCGGGCAAACTTGGTTTTACTGCAATCATCGATGGGAATTCGCACCCTTTTCGCATGACCCTTGATGGCAAAAACAAAACTGATCTTACCAAAGATTCTAAGGAGTTCTCTTACGGGTTCAGTAGTTCCCCAGATGGCAAGCGCATTGCCTATCATAAAAATTATCAAATTTATGTAGCTGATGCAGATGGTAATAATGCCCAGAGAATTGACACTCAGAACCCTTTTAACTTTGCACCCGCCTGGTCTCCCGATGGCGCATGGTTATTATTTGTTTCAGGGGAGCATTATAATTGTCACCCTTGCTTGGCTAAAGCCGATGGCACAGGATTTAAGAAACTTGCTGATCGTGGAGGGTATCGAGGCGTTGTTGATTTTCTCGATGTTCCTGATTTTCATGGCGGTAGCAGCGATGTTCCCTGCTGGGCTAAGGATGGTAAATCCATCTTTTACACCGCAATTCTTGATAACAAGGTCGAGCTTTTTCAAATCACTATCGATGGAGCCATTACTCAATTAACCAAATCGAAGGCCATGACTTTGCATTATCATCCTCAGCCTTCGCCTGATGGGAAGAACCTTCTTTATGGCTCTAAACGCGATGGAGTTAGACAGTTGTTTGTCATGAATCTTGAAGATAAAACTGAAAAGCAGATCACGAATTTAAAGGTTGGAAACGCAGCCATGTGGCCTCATTGGCAGACTTCAAAATGAATTAGTGAAGCATTCGGAAGGAAGACGAAAATATGGTTTCTTTAAAAATAGATCAAAGGCTTGGGCTGAAAACCTTGGTGATGGTAATAATCACCGCAGGCGTTTTAGAAGCTGCACCTTTACAAGATGCCAACAAAGTTTCTGATGAGTCTACAAAAAAAATCACTTCATTGTTTAAGGCGCATTGCAACAGATGCCATGGTGAGAAAAAACCTGGCGGTATGGTCAGGCTTGATAATCTTCCTTTTGATTTAGCTTCGCATTCAGATATCTGGTTTAGTGTTCGCGAACAAATCGATCAAGAACTCATGCCCCCTGATAATGGGAAAAAGTTCCCCAAGGAAGATGCCAAAATCATCATCCAATGGATCGATAAGCAGTTTGAAACCTTTACTCCAAGGTTACCTAACCAAGGCAATCTCATTCCGCATGAATTACTGTTTGCCAAAGAGTTACCCAAAGGAAATGGTGTGGGAGACCGCGTATGGCGTTTGAACCCAGAAGCTTATAAGGGGCTTCTCCGCGATATCAGCAAAGCCCGCTTAGATGGCGTGGTGCAACCATTTTCTTTGATTCCGGAGCGGGGCATTAAGGATTTTGCAAGCCTTTATACCATCGATGAACCTAGTACCGAGATTCTTGTGCGCAATGCAGAAATTATTGTTCAAGCGCAAACTGCTCATGAATTCAAGGATGGAATGTTGAAGGGCAAGAACGATAGCATACGCGAATTTGTAATATTGATGGATCCCGGGTTGCAACCTTCTGAAAAACAAATTGTAGATGCGTTGCAAATGCAGTTTCGCTTGGCGATTTCGCGAACTGCTACTGACCAAGAGGTTAAAGAGTTTTTGGGTTTATACAACAAATGTGCGAAGCCCGGGGATAGCCCCTCTGCAATAAAGTTGATGCTTCAAGCTGTATTATTGAAGGCGGATGCAATGTTTCGCAGTGAAAAAGGAAGCGGCAATAAAGATGCGAGGCCTAGATTACTTGAACCTTTGGATCTTGCGCGGGCAATCAGCCTTGCCCTTGGCGATAGAAAAGACGCATTGGTTTTTCAAGCTGCACAAAAGGGTGAGCTTACCACTAAGGATCAAGTTCAGATTCATGTTCAAAGAATGCTGGATGATCCGAAGCTTGAAAATCCCCGTATACTCAAGTTCTTTCGTGAATACTTTGAATACTCAAATGCCACCGAGGTGTTTAAGGATAAACCTAATGGTTTTATGCATGAGCCCCGCATTCTTGTTGAAGATACTGATAGGTTGGTGTTGCATGTTTTAAAAGCAGATAAAGATGTACTGCGTGAATTGCTCACCACCAAGATTTCGTTTGTCAACACTGCAAAAAAAATGAATAAGCAGACTCGCATGGAAGAATTGGTTAGGGCGGTTATTCCCAATCCGCCTGATAAAAATAAGAAGGTGCGATTAGGGTTGGAATCTGTTTATGGCGTTGCAGAATGGCCCGTAACACAACCAACCGTGCTTCCCGAGGGAACTAGGATTGGGGTATTGATGCAGCCCAGTTGGCTCATTGCGTTCAGTACTAATTTTGATAATGACCCGGTGCGCAGGGGGCGCTGGGTGCGCGAACGATTGCTTGGAGGAACAGTGCCCGATCTGCCTATAGGTGTGGTTGCACAAGTTTCTGATGAGAAGCATCTGCCGTTTCGCGATCGATTGAAAGTTACCCGTGAGAGCCGTTGCTTGAATTGCCATCGCTTTATGGACGACCTCGGCCTCCCCTTTGAAAACTTCGATCACTTTGGAAGATTTCGTACTACAGAGACCGTACTCGATCTTGAAGCCACCGCCAAAAATATTGATAAGAATGGCAAACCTCTCGGCCCGATCAATCATGAGGTTGAATTGAATTCCAAGGGGTTGATATCTTACAGTGGCGATGCAATTCTTAACGGCCCGGTTAACAATCCAAGGGAAATGATTCAGAGGCTTGCGAAATCTGATCGTGTCAGGCAGGTTTTTATCAGGCACACTTTCCGATATTTCCTAGGTAGGAATGAAACACTCGCGGATGCCAAAACACTTCAGCAGGCGGATAAGGCTTATGTGGATAGCCAGGGTAGCTTTAAAGCGTTGGTTGTTTCGTTGCTGTCTTCCGATTCTTTTTTAACAAGATCCAACAATGACAAACAAATTGATTTTAAGGGAGATGGAAAATGAGCATTAAAAGTTCTCGCAGGGATGTTATTAAAGATATCACCCTTGGTGCGGGCGCAACTTTATTATCTCCCGTGCTTTTACAACTCGCTGCCCATGCAAGGGGCGATGCTTCTGCAATCCGCAAGAGAATCGTATTTGTAGTTCAAGGCAACGGCATGAATCCAAATCATCTTGTTCCTGTGGGTGTAAAAAGAAGGCCTGATGGGAAAGATGGTAAACCCAATAACGACAACTTAATTGAACTCGACCTTAAAGACTTGGAGCTTAATGCTGCTTTAAACCCGTTAGCCCCCTTCAAAGAAAGGTTAACTTTGATTCAGGGGTTATCTGGCCGTATTGCCTTAAGCGATCACTCTGCGAATCATGGTGCATTAGGTTGTTACCCCGCCAACAAAGGCCCGATGGCACAAACGATTGACCTTGCGCTTGGTGAAGCCCTTCCTGGCATCATGCCTCATCTTGGTTTGGGATTGATGAACAAACCGGATATGATGATGAATTACAATTTTTCTGCATCAGGGGCCGGTAAAGCTGTACCTATTCAGTGTTCCCCTGAGCTTGCTTTTAAAGCCTTGTTTGGCAGCGTTACGGAGGGTTCTGGTAAAGATGCATTTGATCGAAAAACCAACCTGCTAGATTTCATGGCTGAAGATGTGAAGAAGTCTCGCAATGCACTTGCTACTGAAGAAAAGCACAAGTTAGATCAGTATTTAGAAGCGTTTGAATCGTTGCGAGACAGGCAGGCTAAAGTCGATTCGGTTCGTGATTCTCTTAAAGCAAACGCTCCCAAGTTGGACCATCGATTTAAAAATCCCACTGAAACCAACAGGCTCGAGGCTCAATTCGAAATAGCTGCAGCCTCGTTGATTGTTGGGCTTACGAATGTAGTCACTTTGGTTTCAGGTGGTGGTGGGCAGCATTATATTTCGTATCCGGAACTTGGTATTCCCGTTGATGGGCATCATTACGGGCATGGTGGTGGTGTTGAGGGAAAAAATTACGAAGACTGTTTTAGAACGGTTCGACAGTATCACGCAAAATTAATCGCAGGCTTGGCTTCTAAGTTAAATGCTGTAAAAGAAGGCGATGGGACCATGCTCGATAACACGCTGATTGTTTATCTCAGCGATTCGGGCGATGCTCATCATCCAAACCTCTATGAATGGCCTGTGGTCATGCTAGGTAATCTTGGTGGTAAGCTCAAAAAAGGTGGGCGGTATTTGCAGTTACCTCAATATCAATCTGCTAAACATCGAACTATGGCGAATTTCTACCTCACTCTGCTTGAAGCAGTTGGGAAGCCACGCAAAAAATTTGGCATCATGGATCCGGGCTTGAAAGATATAGATCAAACCGGCATCGTTTCAGATCTTCTTGCATAACTGGGATTAGGGATTTTTAAACATCATCCCGCAGATAATTTACATTCACTTGGAACAATAGTATGAACCTTCCCCAAAACAATTCTCCGACCCGCAGGAAGTTTATTCAAGCTACCGCAGCGACAGCATCCGTAGTCGCTGGTTCGAATGCAGTTGCAGCCTCTGAAACTCCAGGATTAAGATTCAGCAAAAACATGAATGTTGATGTCTTGGTTTGTGGTGCGGGGTGTGCAGGATCAGCAGCAGCGTTGGCTGCATCTCGGGCAGGGGCAAAGGTGATGGTGATCGAAAAAGCCCCTTTCGCAGGCGGAATTATAACTTGCGTTGGTTTGCCTTATTTTGATGGCATTGCAAACATCCGCGATAATCGCATCGTAGTTCGCGGAATTGCACTTGAGCTTCTTTCAAAATCAGGTGTGTGTGCGCCCGATGCTAAAACAGTTTCCAAACACAACCCCACCATTCCCAACTCCTTCGAGTTCAAACTTCTTCTCGACAATCTTTTTCGGGAACAAAAGGGTTCTCTCTCTATTCTTTTTAATTCTTTTGTCTGTGGTGTAGATTCTCTGGGTGGAAGGATTAAGACAGTTCATGTTGCAAACAAGGATGGCTTGGTTGCCCTTCATCCCAAAGTTGTGATTGATTGCACAGGCGATGCTGATGTTGCTGCTTGGTCTGGGGCGCCTTACGAACAAAACACCGAGGTGCAGCCTTTGACTCTTCATTTCCGCATAGGCCATGTGAAAAAGAATATCGACATGACCAAGAATTGCAGGGAAGCACTTACAAAAGCAGTGGTTCGAGGTGATCTGCCTTTTTATTATGGCCCCGGCGTGATGTTTCTTTATGGCGATGATGAAGTATACATTCATGGTGTGCGTGTACCTGCGAACCCGACAGATGCAGCAGATTTAAGCCGTGCTGAAATGCAGGGTCGTGCCGATGCCCATGCGATGTTTCGTACTTGGAAAAAGGAAGTATCAGGATTTGAGAATTCTTATTTCATTGAGGCTTATCCATGGATAGGGGTGAGGGAATCGCGCAGGATTATTGGGCAGCATGTTCTTTCAGAAGAGAACTTGATGAAAAGCCAAAGGTTCGATGATGCGATAGCAACAGGCTGTTGGTATCTTGATTTGCATCCGAACAAAACAACTGTGGGAAGCGCCAATAATTTTGATCCCAAGAAGGTGCAGCCCGAACCCTACGATATTCCCTACCGTGCGTTGCTGCCTCAGAAAGTGGAAAACCTTTTGGTTGCTGGAAGGTGCCATTCTGCAACCCGTGGCGCTCACGCCTCAACCCGGGTAACGGTAACAGCGATGGCAATGGGCGAAGCTGCTGGTCAAGCTGCAGCGATGTCGGTTGCAAATAATCAGAGTGTGCAAGAAATCAACGGGGTAAAAGTACGAGATGCACTTAAGAAAATTAATGCTGGCCCTTTTACAGATGCTTGATTTCTTTTTGTTCCATCAAGTGTTACTTGCTTTTTAATTGTTCCTTGGCAATTGCCAGGGTTGAGAGCATGAAGCGACCAATATCATCGCGCCTTTCGCTGTATTTCGCAGCTTCTTCGGGCTTCCCATCAAATGCTTTGGGGTCTGCAAAAGGAACGGGTATGCGTTTTTTAGCTCCCATGACCACTGTGCAGGCGCTATCCGCTTCATCACAAACCATCAGGGCGATGAAATCTTTTTGTGGGTTTTTCGGGTCGCTGTAATGCTTGGAAAACTCAATGCAATTCCAGCCCTGATCTTTTAACCAAGAAACCTGATAAAAGGGGTTGTCTTCCCCTTTGGGGCCTGGTTTTGTTTTCCCGCCTGTGGGTTCGATTTTAAAACCTATTTCTTTAAGTGCTCGAATCGATCTGCTGTTAAAGGCACTTGGGGTCGTTCCGCCTGAATAAAATCTTAGGTCCGAAAACCCATGATACGCTGCAGAGGCATTGCCCATGGCTGCGCCCATCATGCTTCGTCTAGAATTGCCAGTGCATACAAGGATGATTGAAAGTTCTTTCCCTAGTTGGTATTGCTCAGCAATTACTTTTGCTAATTCTTTCTGTGCTTTCTCATGAATGGTATCGATGGATTTCCCATCCGTTGAAATGATCTTAAGATGATTTGTAATAGCAGGGAATATTTTACCTTGAAGCTCGGGCTGTTCTTTTTGGCCCGGTAGCAATAATCCTGCAAGCAATAACAGTACCATTTAAATAGCTCCCTTATTTTTCTTGATAGTGATTCTATCATCTATTTACCATTTTCTTTCACAAGAAATACATTTGGTCTTCCTAAAAGTTTCATGCTTTTCAGTACTGCTTTTTTAGGGTAAAAGAGGGTTGTATTTAGTTATTACTCTTCATTTGAAAGTTTAACCATGAACTTATTGCGCTTTGTAAGATGCATTGCAAGCCTTTTGCTTGTTTCAACTTTGCTTGTTTCAATTTCTCAGGCTGCAGAACCAGCGCCTGTTCGCATGGAATCGGTTGGCGTTGCAATGCGCGATGGTATTGTGCTTGCAACGGATATTTATCAAATGGGGCAGTCCAAGGCACCTGTGGTGGTGATGCGAACCCCTTATAATAAAAATCGGGTTACGCCAATTGCAGAACGCTTTGCTCGCGAAGGATACATCGTGGTCGTGCAGGATTGCAGGGGTACCTTCAAATCTAAAGGCGATTTAATCCCTTACAACAACGAAGGTCAGGATGGATTCGATGCCATCGAATGGGTTTATAGGCAATCATGGTGTAATGGCAGAATAGGGATGTGGGGAAGTTCTTATGTTGGTGCAACGCAATGGCAAGCCGCAGCAGAAAAGCCCCCGGGTTTGGTTACCATCAGCCCCACAGCAACTTGGAGTAGTTTCTATCGCAATCTTTATCTAGGCGGCGCAGTAAGGCTTTCGCTGATCGCAAAATGGGCGGGTGGTAATTCTACCAAGCCTGAAAATGCCAAGGTTACCGATCAATGGGATGCTGCCCTCATGCATCTTCCTTTAAGTGAGATGGATACGAAAATTGGTTGGCCGATTCCTTGGCTGACTGCAATGCTAACCCACAACAAGCCAGATGGTCACTGGAACCGTTTGAACCTTACCAATCAAATCACAGACCTTGATCTTTCGGTTTTGCATGTGGTTGGATACTACGATTTCTTTTCGAGGGAATCCGTGGATAACTTTATGATTATGCAAAAGAAGGCTTCAAAAACGATAGTTCGCAAACAGCAGCAATTAATTCTTGGGCCTTGGGATCATGGCACCATCGGGAAAAACAAAGTGGGTGATATCGATTTCGGCCCCAATGCAATCTGGGATCCGGTGCAGGCCAACCTCGATTGGTTTAATCGTTTCTTAAAGCAAGATGCCAAAGCTTTGGAAAAGCCTTTTATTCCGGTGCGTTATTTTTCGGTGGGCGATAATACTTGGAACGATGCGGGCACTTGGCCCCCCGAAGGATTTGAAGATACATCCTTTTATTTGCATTCCAATGGTAATGCGAATGGTGTTAAAGGCGATGGAATTTTGAATTTAGCTGCACCCGAATTAGATGAAACAGCGGATAGTTTTAAAGCCGATCCCGCTAAACCTGTGCCCGCATTGCCTATCACCGATAAAAGACCATTGCATCTGGCCCATTGGGCGCCGGTTGATCAAAGGCCAATTGAAGAACGAAAAGATGTTTTGGTTTATACTTCCAAGACACTTGATAAACCTCTACGATTTGCGGGAAATCCCAAGGCAGAGCTGTTTGTTTCGACCGATACCAAAGATGCAGATTGGGTGGTCAAGCTAACAGATGTTGCACCGGATGGTTTTTCTTACAACCTTGTGGTTGGAATACTTCGTGGTAGTTTTCGCGATTCCGTGTTGATGCCCAAGGAAATGAAACCAGGCGAAGTGTACAAAATCACGGTAGATCTAGGGCCCATTGCTGCGGAGCTTCCCAAAGGGCATTCCCTGCGTGTTCAAGTTTGCGGTTCTTATTTTCCCTTGTTTGATCGCAATACCAATACTGCAGAAGGCCCATTTTCAAAAACCACGGTGATTGCAACCGAGAAAGTTTATCATCAGCAAGACATGGCTTCTCGCATTATTCTTCCGTGCAAGAAATAATCTTTACCATGAAAAAGAAACCTCTTTATGAAACTCTATGCCACACTTTTTCTCTTGCTCTTTGTTGCTCAAAGCTCTAAAGCGCAAGGTTTGGAGAAGCTTTCCTACAATCATCCGGGATTAGTTGTTGATCTGGGCGTTGGCCTTTGGGCCTGGCCTATTCCCTATGATGTTGATGGCGATGGTGATTATGATCTTATCGTTTCTTGCCCAGATAAACCCTCTAACGGAGTTTGGTTCTTCGAAAATATCTCGGGCAGTACCAGCAAAAATAAACTCCCATTATTTAAGCCCTCCCGTAAACTTAGCTCCACCGTGCACTATGTCATGCCCAGTTATATTGATGGCAAATTAAGGGTTTTATCGCCGGGCTATGAATACAAAAACTTCCCCTCCTTCGGCCTTGCTGAACGCATTACACTCCCCATCCCTGCGAAATTTCATGAATACGAAGGCAAACAATCGAAAGGGCCAAAGGTCCGCCATAACCAATGGCGTTATGTTGACTTCGATGGTGATGGCAAACTTGATATTGTTTCAGGAATTGAAGATTGGTCGTTCTATGGCTGGGATGATGCATTCAACAACAATGGCGAATGGACCAATGGGCCATTGCATGGTTTTGTTTATCTGCACCGCAATAAAGGCACAAATAATTCTCCTTCGTATGAAAAACCCATAAAGATTAATGCGGGCAATAAACCCATTGATGTCTTTGGTTGCCCTTCCCCTAATTTTCATGACTTTGATGGTGATGGCGATCTTGATCTCAT
>CAMDHK010000143.1 GCA_945897965.1 Candidatus Kuenenia stuttgartensis
AATGTTGCCTTGCGAGTTGTTGCGGATGAAATTAAAAAAGATGAGTTCCATGTTTCTGGGCGTGGCTTGCTTCATCTTTCAATTCTTCTTGAAAACATGAGGCGTGAAGGGTTTGAAATATCAGTTGGGAAACCACGGGTTATCAACAAAATGATAGATGGCATCGAAATGGAGCCCGTAGAATTTCTAGTGATCGAAACGCCTCCTTCTTCTGTTGGTACCGTGATGGAACTTGTAGGTAATCGCAGGGGTGAATGTTTGAAAATGGATGGTCGTGGCGCAATGACCCACATTGAGTTTCTTATCCCGGCTAGGGGCCTTATTGGCTTAAGAACTCGTTTGATGACAGGCACCAGCGGCGAAGCCATCGTGCATCATAACTTTTACGATTACCAACCTGTAAAGGGCGGTGTACCTAAAAGAGCAAACGGTGTGCTTATTTCGACCGATACCGGTAGAGCAACGCCTTATGCCATTGACATGATTCAACCTAGGGGAACATTGTTTGTGCCCCCAGGAAGCGAAGTGTATGAAGGTCAGGTACTAGGCGAGCATTGCAGGGATAATGATCTTCCTGTGAACATCTGTCGTGAGAAAAAGCTAACCAATATGCGTGCTACAGGTTCTGACGGAGTTTCTGTCATTAAACCACCCCGGGCTCTAACTTTGGAACTTGCCCTTGAGTATATTGAAGAGGACGAGTTGGTTGAAATAACACCCAAGGCGATTCGATTGAGAAAGATTTACCTCAAAGAAAACGAACGTAAAAGATCGAATCGAAGCAGCTAACGATTTAATTCTACCTTCAGAATTATTGATTCAAAACCCTTGGCTAATACCCAGGGGTTTTGTTGTTATTGGGCTATGAAATACAGGACACTTACTTTTTTAGGTGTTGAGCAATTAGATTAAGAGCGTCAAAAAAGTAAAACGCTGCTGTGTAATGCCCGCAGTCATACCATTGGATTTGTTGTTTTCCGCTTTTTTCCCAAAGTGCTTGCGCCATTATGGGGGGAACAATAACATCGTTTCTGCCAGCGATTTGTAAAAGTTGCTTAGTTTTAAGGTTTTCTGCATGAGTTAAAGGGTCTACAGGTGCAAGAAGATCTACAAGTTGTTTTTTTGTGCCTCCAAATAACTCGAAAGCTTTTCTAACAATAAGGGCTTGGGGGTGATCATAATACCCCTCAATTAATCCGCCACCCCCTAAAAGTACAACAACTTTGGTGACCGATGGTTCCATTTCAGCGCTAAGGGCACCGATCATGCTTCCCAAACTGGTGCCTGTGATTCCAAGTCTGGTCTTATCGACGTCTTTGCGTTGTTCAAGCCAAGCAATAGCAGATCGAATATCCAAGACGGTTTGCTGGATGGCTTTGAGGGTATGTTTGATATCCGGAGATAGAAGGCGAACTTTGCTATCAGGGGGCCTCCTAGGCCCATAATAAGCCATTTGAACAAAAAGGCACCCTATGCCCCTCGAGGCAAGATAAGAGGAAATAGTGCGGGATAATGATTGATCACCGCCTGTAATATCAAGAACAACCGTGGCGGGAAAGGTTTTTAAATTTCTAGGCACATAATATTCTGCATAAACCATGTTGTTTTCAGGAAAAGGAGTCGTTATCAGAGATGGAAAAGTGAGGATAAATACGTCCACATTAGAAACTGGAAGCTGATGTTTAGGCTTCAAGATATATTTAAGTTCAGCTTTTTTGAGGTGATAGATTTCAGGTGTTTTTGGAGATTCGGCCTTGTTGCCAACTTTAAAAGAGCCCTGCTCTTCTGTGTAAGTACCTGCATTTAATTGGGATACACAATCTACCACCATAAAAAACAATGCGATTAATATGGTCGTTTTCATGTTATTCCAAATGCTTCTGAGTTTTAATTTAACCCATCATATCACGGAATGACTCAAATAAATAGCTACTATCGTGGGGCCCTGCTGAGGATTCGGGGTGATATTGGACACTCATTAATGGCAGCGTTCTATGTTTCATGCCTTCAAGAGTGTTATCATTAAGATTGATGTGTGTAGGTTCAAGGCTTTTTGGCAACGTATCCATCCCCACTGCGAAACCATGGTTTTGTGAGGTTATTTCAACTTTTTGGTTAGATAGGTTTAAAACAGGTTGGTTTGAACCACGATGCCCAAATTTTAATTTGAATGTGCTTGCACCGCACGCGTGAGCAATTAATTGGTGTCCAAGGCAAATACCAAAAATAGGTTTTTTGCCTACAAGCTCGGAAATAGTCTTGTGGGCATAGGTCACAGCAGCAGGATCTCCGGGGCCGTTGGAAAGAAAAATCCCGTCTGGATTTTGATCAAGCACATCTTGCGATGTGCAATTCCCAGGCAGTACCGTTACTTTGCATCCAATTTGAACCAAACACCTTAATATATTTTGCTTCATGCCGTAATCTAAAGCAACCACATGGTGAGTTGGTTTAGTTGGAGTTAGATAAGTGACTAAAGAGTTGGTGAAGCCTTCTTTCCAGGTTGACATAGCTTTTGGCATTACTAATTGTGCAAGATCTGCACCAGCCATCGTTGAACTTGAAATTGCCTTTTGAACTAGCTTTTTGTTGTCCATTTCAATGCAAGAAAGTACACCTTTCATTGCACCCCGAATACGGAGCCTTCTCACTAAAGCCCTAGTATCAATTCCCTCGATACCGCAAATTCCCGCTTTTTGTAAATAATGGCTTAAATCATTGGTCGAACGATAATTGCTCGGTATTTTTGTTAACTCTCGAACCACGAAACCTTCAACCTGAGGAGAATTCGATTCTACATCATCATGATTAACCCCGTAATTTCCAATCAAAGGGTAAGTCATGGTTACAATCTGGCCTTTGTAGGATGGATCAGTGATAACCTCCTGATAGCCAGTCATGCTGGTGTTAAATACTACTTCACCAGTAGATTCAACTTGGGCACCAAATCCTTTGCCGGTAAAAACAGTCCCATCTTCCAAGGCTAGTTTTGCAAGCATAAGTTGATTTTAGCTCCCTTTACTGAAAGAAGATTCCTACATAAACTTTTTACGGCTAAAGCCCAATCTTTCCAAGATGGTAGCAGGCAAAAATTAGGATCATTATTAAATTTGATCGATTGCGACCATATTTTTGAACTTTTCAAGATTAAATAAAAGGCTTTCTAAAGGCAAGCCAATGACATTTGTTATTGAACCCCGCGAAATTTGTACCCAAGGATCATTTTCTTCCTCGATGGCATAAGATCCGGAGTGATTTTTCCAAGATCTTGTTTCAAGGTAATGCTCAATTTCTGCAGGCGATACTTTCTTAAACGAAACAATCGACTGTTCCTGCCAGCACAATTGTAAGTTTGTAGGTTTATGCCAAAGAACTACCCCTGTCCATAATTCGTGGTTTCGGCCAGACATCCTTGAAATCATTTCTTTGGCGTCTTCTCGGTCAATAGGTTTTAGCAAGGGTTTTCCATCAATCCAACCGATGGTATCGGCGGCAATAATAACACCTTGTTTAACTTGCAAACTTACTTCCTGGCCTTTTAACCAAGAAATGACAGCCACTTGTTCTCTGGGAGATGAAAAACCCGAGGAAGGTTCTTCAATATCTGGTTTAATTATTTCAAAACTGTTGAAAATTCTCTTCAGGAGTTCAATTCTTGAAGGTGAAGAACTTCCAAGGATTAAGTTTTGTTGGCTTTCCATACTTGAATCGTACTTTCTACCAGAGGAAACATTTTTTCAGGTACAAGATCATCGAGACATATCATTTTAGGGCATTTGGTAAGGTAGCTACCTTTACAAGGTACGGAGGTTGAAACAGTATTATAAAATTGGCCATATGGGCCATTCCATTCAACCTTGGTGCAAAGAAAAGGCGCAATAATATTTTTTTTCTGAGCAACAGCAATGTGTAGTGGGCCCGTATCGTTGGAGAAGACGAAATCCATTTGGGAAATTACAGCAATAAGGCCACGAAGCGAAGTTTTACCCGCAAGATTTATTACAGGAGTTCCGGGCGCAAGCAAAGCTGCAATTTCTGAAGCGTTTTTATTGTCATCATTACCGCCAAAAAGAATAATACTTCCTGAAGTCTCTGATTGTGCTTTTTGTAATACCTTGGCGTAGTAACTTGAGGGCCATTGCTTGGTAAGCCATCTGGCTCCTGGGCAACAACCAATCCATGGTTTGGGCATGTGGGAAATCAACTTAAGGATATTTGCGTTTTCGGTTTCATCAACCGGAAAAGATGCAGACGGAATTTCTCCCTTACATCCAAGAAATTTTGCTGCCTCCCAATACCTTTCAACTGCATGCATCCCCTTGGATGGGTAGTTGACTAGATGGGTATAAAAATAACTTGAGCCTTCTCTACAATCTTCAAGGCCGATCCTTATAGGTGCTCCACTTAGTCGGGTAAGAATTCCGGTGCGGAGCAAACACTGTAGGTCGATTGTCAAGGTTGGATTGAGTGCCCGTAATCGCTGAATCAATTTCCAAGAGGAAGATAAACCCTTCCCAAAATTCTTCTTCCAAACATTTCGATCAAAGCTAAAAACCTCATTAATATCTAAATGATTGGTCAGAATTGATTCGTAAGATTGGTTAACAAGCCAAGAGATTTTAGCCTGGGGGTATGTTTCACGAATGCCCCGTAAAAACGGTAAACTATTGGCAATATCACCTATTGCGCTGGGTTTGATTATCAAAATTCGCGCAGGATCAAAGTCTTTTAGAATGAAACTTGCTTTCATTTTGAATTAATTGTCCATAGAAGATTTAAAACCCACAGTAATTTAGGGTTTCTTGTTCAAGGATTCAAAAAAAATCTTTACTCTTTTGTTTTGTTCCTCAAGTAGAGTAATTAATTCCAATGATTCTTTAGGGCTTATGGTTAATTTATTTGGCTCGTTTTGTGAAGGGTCTAACTGGAGGTATAAATCTCTGGAGATTTTCAGATATTTTAAAAGTCCTGCGGTGTCTGATTCTGCGATGCAGGTGTCTAAGCTTGAAATAAGTTTTTCATTTTGTTTTGTCAATTCAATTAGACTTAATTTTGGTAAAGAATCGAAAAGGAACTTTCTCGATTCCACCACTTTAGCAGACTTGTTTAACCATAAATCCTTGAACTGCTTAATATCTCTCTCAACTTCAGGGGCATCTGTAAAAATAGATTCTAGCAAAGCAATTGCTTGAGGAAAATCACCATCGGTAGCCAAGCGTTTAGCTTCAGTGATTTTATAATCCAAAATTTTTCGTGCAGGTGAGTTTTTGTCTGCCTCAATCTTAACCAATCGTCCTTGGTATTTGTTTAATTCAGCAATATATCCAAGAAGAACTTCAAGTTTTTTTTCTCCTATTTTGATCTCATTATCATTTGTAATTTCAGGCCACTTTAGTTTTAAATCAAAGAGTCCAGTCTTGATGTTATTGGTCTTATCAATGCTGAATTTTGAGAGTTTATCAAGCTTTTCGATCCTAGTTTTTAATTCCTCTTCTTTGAAGTTTGGCTTATTTAATTCTTGAAAAAGTGCACCCATGAAAGCGAGTTGATCGTTAACCTGTATCAACCAGATTAGCTTTTGCTTTTCGTAAGGTTTTTCTGGCTCAAAATTTAAAGTGATTGATTCTGGTTCGTTGAAGGTTTTGAAGAAAGGGAATTGAGCAACTATATTTTTGTTCCGGATTATTTCAACAAATGCAACGCCTTGGAATAAGTTTTCAGAATTACCATTAAAGTTAAATATTCCTTGATTGTTTGTTTTTGATGTTAATCCTGCCTGATTCGATCCAACCTTAAAAGCAGATCTTAATACGACATCAACCGGGAAATAGTTGTTGCGAATATTTGGATCTTGGTTTTGTTCTTTTGGTAATATTTTAAATTTTACATCGATAAATCCACTAGGGATTTTGATTGCTTTTAGCCCAATTAAATCTGGTAGTTCGATGCCACTATATAGCCTAGAATTAAACTTTAATTTCTTATCGTTTGAAACAACGGCGTCAGTTAGTTGTAAAACTGTCCACTTGTAAATGTTGTTGGATTTGTTTGCCTGAGTTTTTCTTAGAATCTGGAAGTAGTCTCCTTTTTTTGGTGAAAGATATTCCGACTTTAAGTTCCCGTCTATTTCAAATTGAAGTTCATAAATATCGTCTGATATTTTTTTTGCTATCAGTGCTTTTGGTACAAAATATTCTTTAAATAAGTCTAAAGTTTTTGCGGGGATTTCTTCTCTTTTTTCGCAGGTTATTTGTTGTGTTGGAAACATAATGCCTGACTCGGGGTCTGCAAAATTTATTTTGATGATAAAACGGTTTTCTTCGTGCCTGATAAGTAAGGCTGCCGAAATATTCTGATTAGTTTGATTTTGTAGACTTATTAAATTTTGGGGCTCACTAAGTATGAGTTCTTGTAGTTGAACCATTCTTTTAAAGGTTTGTTTAATTCTGCTTGAAATGGATTCTTGGATAAGGTGTGCTGTTTGTTTGGTTAAAAATCCTTTAGTTTCAAATGCAATAAATACTTGAAGTTTTTTTTCTGTTAGAGAATTGTTTACATTCGTACCACTGCATTTATTTGCAAACAAGCATGAAAAAAAAATCAAAACAACAAATAGCCAAACTTTTTGCATATTAATTTCCGCAATTATTTAGATTGCTTTAGCTAGATCATCAAAAAAATCAGGGTATGTTTTTGCAACACATGATGGATTACAAATGGTAATTCCTGGGATTTTTAAACCTGCTATTGCGAAACTCATGGCAATCCGGTGGTCGTTGTAAGTTTCAATTTCTGCGCCATGTAGTTTCGAGGGGTGAATAATTATGCTGTCGGGAAATTCCTCAACAAGAGCGCCAATTTTTCTTAATTCGATTGCAAGTGCATTGATACGATCGGTTTCTTTGTGTCTTATATGGCCGATATTTGTAATCTTGGTTGTTCCCTTGGCAAAGCAGGCAACTATTCCAAGAGTCATAACAGTGTCGCTAATATCGTTCATATCTATATTGACGCCGTGTAATTCTTTACCAGTAATAGTTGTTGAATTGTTGGTTTGAGTTACTCTTGCTCCCATAAGTTCAAGCGCATGAACAAATTTTAAATCGCCTTGAAGAGAGGATTTTCCTAGTCCTGGTGTTGTAACGGTACCTCCTGTAATTGCTGCAGCCGCATAAAAATAACTTGCTGCAGAGGCGTCGGGCTCGATTTGGTATTCGAATCGGTTTCCAGTCTGATTTCCATTAATCAGATACTCTCGGTCAGATATTTTAGTAGTGTTTATTTCCCAGTCATTCAACATTGCGAGAGTAATGCCGATGTAAGATTGAGAAACGATTTTGCCCTCTAAAATGATACGGGTATCACCTTTGGCAAACGGGGCGGCCATAAGAATTCCACTAATAAATTGACTGCTCATTTCTGAATTAATTCTCGCAATTCCTCCGGACCAACCCATGGTTTTTATAATTACAGGAGGACAACCATTATTGTTTTCACTTGAAGAGTTAATGTTAAGGTCATTCAAAGCTTTTAAAAGATCATTGATTGGCCGTTCCTGCATTCGCTTGATGCCATCGAGCTTGTAGGTGCCATTTCCTAGGCCAACCATTGCTGTCAGGAAACGCATGGTCGTGCCTGAGTTTCCAGTGAAAAGATTAGCATTTGAAGAGGGGATAATTCCTGGAGCTTTGGGAGATGAAACAATTGCTGTGCAGTCTTTCCAATTTACTGAAAGAATAAACCCGAGTTTTTCCAAGCAATCGATCATGATTTCAGTGTCTTCGCTGCGCAAGACTCCACTTAGATGAGTTTTTTTTTCGCCCGAATTGAGCGCTGCGATCACTAATGCTCTATTGGTGATACTTTTTGAACCTGGTAAATGGAACACGAAATCAATCGGTTTCTTTAAGGGAATGATTGTGGTTTTTTCTGGATAATCGTGTTGTATTTTCATGGTGTTCAATCTTCATAAGAAACGCGTACTAGAAATAATCCTTTTGCTGGAGCTGTTGGCCCAGCATACTTTCTTTCTTTTAATTCTATTAACTCAAGAATTTTATCTTCTGGCCAATGTCCTCTTCCGATTTCTATAAGTGTTCCAGCTATCGCCCTTACCATATTATAAAGAAAACCGTTCCCTTCGATATTAAACCATATCCAAGGTCCCATCCGGTTTATTGATGTTCGATAAATTGTTCGAATGCTATTTGTGCGATTTGGCCATTCTGATTCGAAACATCGAAAATCATGTGTTCCGATTAATTGTTGGGCAGCCTTGTGCATTTTTTCATGGTCTAGTTCCTGTTTTACGAGGTGGCAAAATTTCCTAGTTAAGGGGTCAGAAATCCCAGATTGCCTTATTACATAACGGTAATGTTTTTTCTTGGCATCTTTTACTGAATGAAAATCATAGGGGACTTCTGTTATTTCACTGATGGATATATCATCAGGTAAAAGTGCATTAAGGCCTAACAGTATTCTGGATTCACTTAAATTTGAATCAACTCTGAAATTTGCAACTTGAGCAATAGCGTGTACCCCGGTGTCAGTACGACCACTTGCATAAAGTGTAATTTTTTGGTTAGTTATTTTTTCAAGGTGTTTTTGTATGGTTTCCTGAACGGTTCTAAAACCAGGTTGTGTTTGCCAACCCTGAAATTCTGTGCCATCATAACTAATAATAAGTTTTAAATTTCGCATAATAAACATTGTCATTCGCAAGCGAAAGTATTTCCATGGGGTGTGTGTGCTGTAATGGTGGTTTCGAAAAACTTTTTCCTAATCATTTGAAAAATTCACTGCAAATAGCCATTGATTCTTAACCTAGGTCTATTTCTCATTGTATCTTTTTAAAGCTTTTAGGGAATTAATTAATCATGAACGATGATGGACCGGAAAAATGGATGAGCTTGGCCCTTGATCTGGCGATTCGAGGACGTGGAATGGTAGAGCCTAATCCTATGGTTGGAGCTGTATTAGTTAAAGGTAATACTGTGGTTGGTGTAGGTTGGCACCAGAGATTTGGAGGTTTACACGCTGAAATCGAAGCCTTAAATCAAGCCGGTGATAAAGCCTTTGGGAGTACTTTGTTTGTCTCCCTAGAGCCTTGTTCGCATCATGGGAAAACTCCGCCTTGTGCAAATGCAATTTTAAATTCAGGGATATCCAAAGTTTTTGTAGCAATGCGTGATCCGAATCCATTAGTTGCTGGTAAAGGCATTGGTTTTTTACAATCTCATGGGATTGAAGTCGAAGTTGGGGTTGGTAAAGAAAAAGCTGAATTTATCAATGCCCCATTTATTAAGTATCATTTACATTCAAAACCATTTGTTATTTCGAAATGGGCTATGAGTCTGGATGGTAAGATTGCGACGAAAACTGGTGAATCAAAATGGATTAGTAATGATAAATGTAGAGAAAGAGTTCATCAATTACGGGGTTTGGTCGATGCAATTTTGGTGGGTGTTGGAACAGTAGATCTTGATGACCCCATGTTAAATGCAAGGCCAGAAGGGCCAAGAAAACAAATGCGAGTTGTGATCGATCCTAAAGCCAGAATAAGCCTTTCTTCACGAATCGTTCAATCTGCAAGGGATTTTCCTACGATAATTGCTGTGCGTGAAAATGTTTCGCAAGAATTAAAAGTAAGATTGCAAAGTTTGGGATGTGAACTGTTCGAACTTACTTCGAATAATTCTGCTGAAATTGTTGATGAACTTTTGATACTGTTGGGAAAAAAAGGGATTCAAAACCTATTGGTGGAAGGAGGTGGAAAAACCTTGGGTAGTTTTTTTGACGCAGATCAGGTTGATGAAATTCAGGTTTATATCGCCCCATTTATCATTGGTGGTTCAGATGCAATCTCACCTGTAGGAGGGGTTGGAATTCTTGAAATGGCCCAGCGGCGAAAAATAGCTTCTTTTGCCCACGAGATGATTGATGATAATATTCTGTTATCGGGTAGACTTAAACATTATGAATCAAAATAAAGTTTTTGGATGATTATGAAAACTACTACTTGGCCAAAACAGTTTTGGATAAAATATTCGCCAAATTATGAGTCATTTACCTCTTTGTTTGTATCGTTTATCGTGCACATTGCATTGGTTACGTTAATTATGATGCTGGGTTGGGAAGGGCTAAAAAAAGCAATAATCGGAGATGTCAACCGAAGGCTTGGAGTTTCGTCAGTAAGGGTTGGGGGTGGCACTTCGTCTGGTTTTCCTGATGCAAAAGAAAATGACGATACGATCAAAACCCCTCCTAAATTGATGCTTCCAGATAAAGAAAGCATGCCCGAAATACCATTAAAGCTGGATCCCTCCCCGACAGAAAAAATTCAAGTTGATAAAACGGGCGGAAAATCC
>CAMDHK010000144.1 GCA_945897965.1 Candidatus Kuenenia stuttgartensis
GAAATCTTGCCCAAAGATGCTACAGCAACCCAAACTCAATTAGGTGCCATTCGAATTCTTATCGATATGCATGTTTACGATTTAGTGGAAAACACCCGTAAAAATATATCTCTTTCAAAGGCAACTAACCTTGAAGAAGTTAGAAACATAGATACTTCAGTTGTTTGCCATAGCCCGAAGATTGAGGAATTGAAGCATGAACTTGGGGCAGTTCTCAAGCAAAAGATTTACAACAATTTCCGAGTGCAACGGATGGCAAATAAAGGTGCAAGGTTTGTAAAAAGATTATTTTTCGAATTCTCTGAAAACCCACTGCAGTTACCCGAGAGGTATAAAACCCGGATAATAACCCAAGGTTTACATCGCACCGTTTGCGACTATATCGCTGGAATGACAGACAGATTCGCACAAGATGAATACATGAAAATTTTCAATCCTTATTTTGATGTTTGAGTTATTTAAGGAATAAAAATAAAAGCATTGTTGTTGGAAAGACTTTTAAAAGGTTGTTCATTTCATTAAAATATGAATACTTTTAAATGGGTAACACAATAGAACGGATACAGAAAATGGAAATGGATTCTTTTAACAACAAAAATTGGCTGGTTAAAGCTTGGAATTCTGGTTTTTTACCCCTTGGGTTGTTACGCGCTTTCTTCGGTGCAGGCATGATTGCCCTTGCGATGATCGCATACCAACACTTCGGTAATGCAGATCAGGGCGGTTCTACCACTAGCGGTTATACAGCTTTTCTAACTATTATTTTCATAGGCATTGTAGTCATGCTTTTTGACACGCTGCTAAAAAACAAACAAATCACAACTATTTCAGCAGTTTACTTTGGACTATTAATGGGTCTTTTATTGGGAAGTATTTTCTCTACCATCATGGATCCATTTCTATTTGACTGGGAAAGTGCTCAAAAAAACGCAGATTTTGCCAGTCGGATTATTGTGCAGCGCAATTTACTTCGTGCTTTTAGTACCGCCATCTGCATTTACATCTGTATTTCCACCCTTCTTCAAACAAAGGACGAATTCAGATTCATTATTCCTTACATTGAATTTTCCAAACAAGTGAAAGGTTCGAAGCCTTTTATTCTCGATACATCCGCAATTATTGATGGCAGAATTGCAGACCTTTGCGAAACCAAAATTCTAGACAACAGACTCATCGTGCCGAGGTTTGTTTTAAAAGAACTGCACGCCCTTTCAGATAGCGCAGATAAATTAAAACGAAACAGGGGAAGGCGTGGGCTAGATATTCTCAAAAGCCTGCAAACCAACAACAAAGTTGAACTTCAGGTTCATGAAGGCGAACCAACCGAAATGAAAGGGATCACCCAAGTAGATGAAAAATTGGTTATTCTTGCAAAAAACATTGGTGGAAAAGTTGTAACCAACGATTTCAACCTAAACAAAATTGCCCAACTTCAAGGCGTTGAAGTTGTTAATCTTAATGAAGTCTCCAATGCCCTCAAGCCTATTGTTTTACCGGGTGAACATTTCTTTATTAAAATCGCCAAGCAAGGTGACCAAATTGGCCAAGGAGTTGGCTATCTTGAAGATGGAACTATGGTAGTAGTAGACCAAGGCAGGCAACACATTGGGCAAGATGTCAATGTTCAGGTAACCAGTGCTCTACAAACACCTTCAGGCCGCATGATTTTTGCAAAAGTAGACAATCAGGCAATCTAAAAAGAGCAGGTGGTTTGGGGCTACTTTTCGTAGGTTCATGCGTTTTATTTAATGCTCGTCTAGACACAATTCTTTTTTCAAGGTAAACACCTCTCGAGTTCAAAGAGGGTTTTATCATGATTCGTAATGTTTTTATGCTGTCTTTTATTTTTACTGTACTTACTTCCCAATTGGCAATGTCGCAAATGCCTACTGGGGGGAATGCTAGCTCACAACCTGTTGGCACTCCAACATCGATTAAACAACCTTCGCCTAGGCCAATTTCACCCGGGGGCTCCCGAGATATCGATCTAGTGGAAAAAGTATTGAATGCCAGAAAAGAATATCAAACTACCCTAGAAGCACTCAGAGCTCATTACATTAATGTGGGTGAAATTGAAAAAGCTAAATGGGCAGAAGAAGAACTACTAAATTACCACCGCATTTCAAAACAGGCTTACCTGCTTGAACTTGATGTTCCACCCCCCACGCTTCAAGCCAACGAGAATATTCCTGATGCCAATGAATATTATCGCAGAGCCATGCAATATAAGGATAAAGGCTGGGGCCAAGAATATATTGACAACCAAAAACGAGCTGAAATCTTATTACAACAAATTTTAAGCACCTATCCAAACAGCGATAAAATAAGTGATGCTGCGTATCAGTTGGGCGAGATTTATGAATCGAAACCCTATAAACAATACCAAAGATCTGCACTATACTTTGAACGCTGTTTTCAATGGAATTCTCGAACCCAACTAGATGCCAGACTTCGAGCCGCTCGAATTTACGATAGAAATCTTACCGAACGCAACAAAGCAATAGAACTCTATCGCGAAGTTACCACTCGGGAACTTGACCCAAAACGAGTTGCAGAAGCCCAAAAAAGAATTTCAGATTTATCTAGCGCACAACGGTAAAACTCTGTGCATTAATGCTAAAGTCCTGATTTTTGCTAGCAAAATTTAAAGGTGACGTATAATCAATTATATATGTCATCCGAGATATTTTGATGAGTTTGTTTACACCAAGAAATGTTCTTTACCTATCCATCCTTGCTGGCTTATCCACGCTTGTACTTAAATCTTATGCTTACTGGATCACTGATTCCATAAGCCTTCTTTCGGACGCCGCCGAGTCCGTTATCAATTTGATAGCTGCTATTATTGCGTTTATCGCTATCAGACTTTCCGAACGGCCTGCAGATGACACGCATACTTATGGTCACGAAAAAATCGAATACTTCTCTAGCGGGTTTGAAGGTGCGCTGATTTTATTTGCGGCATTCAGCATCGGACTATTGGGCGTACATCGGTTAATTTCTCCCCAACCACTTCAAACCTTAGAAATTGGGATGATTATTTCTTTTGCAGCCTCACTCATCAACGGAGTGGTTGCAATCATTCTTTTGATTGTTGGAAAAAAACATCAATCAATCGTTCTTGAGGCAGATGGCCAACACCTTTTAACTGATGTTTACACGACATGTGGGGTTCTAATCGGATTATTCTTTGCAAAGATCACAGGGGTAGAATGGATTGATCCTGTCCTTGCAATAGGAGTATCCCTGATAATCTTGACCACAAGTCTTCAATTAATCTGGAAATCGTTTAAGGGTTTGATGGATCATGCGCTTCCTGAAAACGAGCTGAAAATTATCAGAGAAATAATAACCCAAAATCTTGAGCCCGAAATGACTTTTCATGAGTTAAGGTCCCGCCAAGCAGGTCCCAAAAAGTTTGTAGATTTCCATTTATTACTACCAGGAATATTAAGCATTAAAGTTGGGCATCAGCTAATGGAAAAAATCGAGCATGCAATCAAATCTCAGGTAAAGGATTGTCAGGTACAAATTCATGCTGAACCGATTGAAGACCCAACTTCATGGGAAGACAATGCTCTAACTAGTTTCGAGAAAAAAACGCCAAATATTTAAGTATTAAAAAACCTGTCCCCTGCATCGCCTAACCCAGGGTTGATATAACCCTTGTGATTTAATTCGTCATCTAAAGCCGCTAGCGTAATAGAAACGTCAGGGAACTCGGCATGCAAATTAGCAGCCCCATTTTTCGAACCAATTAAACCGAGAAAGTTAATCTTCTGGACGCCACTTTTACGCAATCTCCGAATGGTCTCTAATGTAGAGCCCCCAGTTGCTAGCATGGGGTCAAGTATTAGGCAATGAAACTTGGACATATCTCTGGGAAGCTTATCGTAATAAAATTCGGGCATAAGAGTATCATGGTTGCGACAAGCACCAAGATGGTAAACTCGTGCATCACCCAGCCATCGTAAAATAGGATCAACCATACCAATCCCAGCTCTAAGAATTGGAACAATTGCAAACTCTTGATTTAAAACATTGCCAATGGTTGGCCCAACAGGAGTTTCAAAAGTTAAATTTTTAAAATCAAAATTTGATGCTGCCTCAAGAAATACTGCCTGCGAAAGCAACTCCACCGCTTGTCTGAAAACAATATTCCCAGAGTTTTTGTTTCTAAGATTGCACAACCAATGCGAGACCATTGGATTATCTAAAACTTTAAGAACGGGATCCATAGTTTTCACGCATTTCAATTAACGAAACATGTCATCTGCAAAAGGGTGAGCAGAAACATTAGCCTTGGGTTTAGGTCGTGATTTCAAGATGGCATCAGCAAGAAACAAATCATCTCTGGTAGTAATTTTAATATTACTCGAAGAACCAACAACAATTGAAACTGTAGCCCCTGTCGCTTCAACAACCTGGCTATCGTCGGTTGCACCTTTAGGAACATTTTTGAACGCTTTAATAAGAATTTCTTTACTAAAAACTTGAGGCGTCTGCGCCAACCAAAGCCTCTCTCTGGGAAGAGATTGTTCAATTACCACGGGCTCAGTGCTGCTGCCACGCTTCAGCGAATCGGTCATACCAAGAGCTAAAATTGCAGCGCCGGATTTAACTGCTTGTTGAAATACCTTGTCAATCAATTCGGTAGTTACACAAGGACGCACAGAATCATGAATAGCTACAAAATCGACGTCATCTTTTACTATTTTTAAAGCATTGGCAACAGATTCAAAGCGCTCGGACCCACCATGAACAAGTGAAATATTTAAAAAAGCCATGTTGGCACCATACTTGCGCCTGACCATTTCCTCGTCGGAAGGATCGATCACAAGAATGCACTGGCATACATCATCGCGAGAGACAAAGAGTTCTGCAGTTCTTAGCCATACAGGCCTACCATCCAAGGCTGCAAATGGTTTTTTTTCTTTATCTCCAAAGCGGGTAGATTTTCCTGCAGCAGGCAGGATAACAGCGAACTTGGCCATCTTATCCTCTTTCATATATCACTGGCCAAGGCAATGCATCGATTTTACTTTATCCTGACATTGCTTAGCTTTGCCAATCCAATCTCGTAAAGCCTCTGCAGCAGTTTCCATCTCTGTAGAAAGAATATTAAATTGTGCATTGGTTTTATTCAAAGCAATTTCTATTTTGCCAAGATTATTTTGTATCGATTGCTGGAAGGCAAGATTCTTAGTGACACTACCTTCTTCATTAACCAAATATTCAACATCCACATTTGGGTCACCAATGTTTAAAAGGCAATCATTCAGTGTATTTTCGATATTCGCTACCACATTTTTCCAAGAACTATTCACACTCACCATGCTTTCAATATTAAGCGTTTTATGAAGCGTGTAGATAACAATAGAGTAAAGTTTGTCTAGCGTCATTTTTACAAAACCAACTTTTATTTTGATTCTTAATGACTTTCCCTTTTAATTATTTAAATGCTGATGGATCTATTAAGCCCAAAAAAAATTGAAAGCTTTATATCTGTAGCTTTAAGGTTTGTTTTACCAAGGTAAAATTCCCCGACCCTTTAAAATCTCTGGCAAAGAATTAAATAAAGAGTTCTTTTCTTTTTGCTGCAAGGTTGGAAAATGGTACTTTAGTCTCATGTAGAGAATCGTCTGTGTTACGATTTTTTCTGTAGGATGACCAAAGAAGAGTGAACTTAAGTACAGGAGTTTTTAAAAATGGCGTTTGAACTACCCAGTCTTCCATATCCCGCTGATTCTCTTGAAAAAGCTATTGATAAGCTGACCATGGAAATTCATCATGGCAGGCATCATAAAGCTTATGTCGACAACCTAAATGCAGCCTTGGCAGACCAACCTGCGTTGCAAGCTAAAACTATCGAACAGCTTCTCAGGGAAATCCAAACTATCCCAGAAGCAATTCGCCAAAAAGTAATTAACAACGGTGGTGGTCACGCCAACCATACGCTGTTTTGGGCAACAATGAGCCCGAATGGCGGCGGCGAACCCACTGGTGCTTTAGCCGAAGCTATCAATTCCACTTTCGGTGATTTTGCAACTTTAAAAACCAAAATTAAAGAAGCTGCACTTGCAAGGTTTGGATCTGGTTGGTCATGGCTCGTACTTAGTAATGGAAAACTAGAAATTACGCATACTGGGAATCAAGATAGCCCAATCATGCAAGGGAAAACCCCATTGTTTGGCGTAGATGTTTGGGAACACGCATACTACCTGCGTTACCAGAATAAACGAGCAGATTATGTTGAAGCATGGTGGAATGTCGTAAACTGGAAAGAAATCGGCACTAGTTTTGACAAAGCGAAGAGCTAGTCAAAATAAACTTGGAAACTAAAAAAGGGCTGTTTCGGACAATTATCCGAAATGGCCCTTTTGCTATTGCAAGGATTGTAAGTTGAAGGTAAATGGCTTCCAGAGTTGAATGGAAATTTCAAATTAGGAGCCTGAATTCATGAGGGAAATAATAAGCACGGGAATGCGTGCTGCTCCCTTACTGGTATACCTTTTTCTGGGGTGCACAACCACAGATAATCTCAAGCCGCCGAAAAAGCCTGAGGAGTTCAAGGTTCCACCCGTAGAAGATAAAAGATTTAGCCAACCAATCCAGTATCCTAAGGGTACTTTGAACAACGAGCCTATAAAAAAGGCCTTGAACAAAGATGTAAATAAAACGGGCTTAAAAGGTGCAGGTGCGGGCGGTCCGGGCGGTAATTAATTCGTAATATTTCAATTTATTGAAACTATTCATTACAAATTACGCCCTTTTCCTTTTAAAATATTAATAGAATATTCTCTATAACCTGGAGCGAATCTTTCGCCCCGGGTATTTGTTTTTTTCGGGATATTGATTCCATGAGTTCATGCTACCTTGTTTCCCAATATGCGATTCCAACCACCAATAACCTTTATCTTGATGAAGACTTAGTGGCCCAAATTTTAAATGGCTACCTTTCGCTTTGGCACCCTAATGCCATTGCGAAATCAATCAAGCCCCCCAAAATAATCAGCTACCAAGACACCCACGAAATCGATGACCAATCGCTCGTATGCTTGGTGGACTTATCAAATAATGAATCGCACGGGATAACGAACAAGAATACTTTTTCTGCTTGTTCAGAAAAAATGGAAACAATCCAAAAGCTTAGCGATCTATTAAAAGCCCTTCACAATGAAACAATAGAAACTCAAGCAACAGAATTGGATTACTTTTTTGCCGTGGGCTTTGCATACCAGATGGTAAATAGCCTTTTCGAAGCCATGCAGCACGAAAATCTTCTTTCGCATGAATCAATCTGGGAAGAATGCGTCCAAGCTGCCAACAAATATCTTCAAAACGATTGGGAAGGTGCAAAAGAAAATCTACGAAGCGCGTGTGCACTAATCCAAAGTGGCAGAGAAGTACTACACTCATCAAGTATTCACTTATTAGATTTCGCACCAATTAAAAATTTATCAGGGCTGCTAATTCCAAATATCGAAACAGGTAATCCAGTAAATATCATTGCCAGTGGCAAAGAATTATCCGAACTGCCTCCCCTTGAATTAGAAAAAATCAAAGACTGGTTTAATTCCGAACAGGTTGAAATTTGTGGTGGGCTATTCAATGACCATCCTGAAATGGTTGGCCCTCTTACTTCACGAATCTGGAATTTAAAAAAAGGAAGAGAAACACTTCTTAATCTTGTGGGTAAGGAAGTCAAAGTATTCGCCAAAACCACCCAAGGCCTTTCTGCTGACACCCCAAGAGTTTTACATCTTGCAGGTTTCAGCAAGGCATTACTAATGCCTCATGGGGAAAACAATATCCCCACTTTCCGTGGGCCAGTATTTAGTTGGTCATCAAGTATTGGAAGGCAGATTGAAACTTTTTGCAGAGAACCTTTTAGCTCTTCAACAAATCACACTTTTTTTCATTTGGCCTTCCACCTAGGAAAACTATTACAGCAAGATAGTTCACCCACTTTGGCATTCTTTAAAACGACCTCAAATATTTCGATTTTTTACAATTACTTATTAAAAGCCAACAGCCTCGCACCAATATTCGGTAACTGGCTAACCATGTCAAATTATCTTCATGAAGTATACCCTTCAGAATATCCAGGGCCAATTTCTCAAGATGATTTCAAAACTGAAACTCTGCAACTTTACCCAAATGCACCAATTTCAGGGCAAATCAATCATTTAAAAAACCGCAGAACACTAGATTGCGCTAGCAACATTGCCTCCATCCTGAATGTTTTAGGTTCAAACCAACCAGAAACTCTACGCCAATTTGCCAATGACTGGACGGAAACAGAAGCCCAAACAGAACAAAATCCGTTGACAATTAACCAAGCGCCTTCCGAACTATTCCATAGGGCAGGGGCGTTACTTGCCGAGCGTATCCTTCAACGAGGCGAAGATGGAAAAAATGGCATTCTTCTTTTAAACCCTTGCAGCTTCACCCGAAGAATTGGAATGGAAACAGAAAGCACATCGGGGCCACAAACTGCCAAGGGTGTGCTTGCAGCTAACCAATCGATGGACAAATCGGAATCCATTATTGAAGTTCCAGGCTTGGGGTACACTTGGGTCCCACTTGCAGATACAGCAAACCCTCCAAAATTCTCTAACAAGTTTAAACTTGCAGACGAAAACTCTGTGAGAAACGAATTTTTTGAAGCCGAGATCGATCGGATTTCTGGGGGATTAAAAGCCTTTCGTGATTTAAAAACCAGAGCAAACCGACTTAGCCAACAACTTGTTGCCAATCTAGGCAGCACCATGAAAGCCGACACCATCCGTGTCAGTTCCACTGGCCCACTCTTTGGTGAAATACAATCCGAAGGCACCATCACCGGCACTAACCAAGAAGTCATCGCAAAATTCAAACAGACCATCCGAGCATGGTTAGGCAGACCTATGCTGGAACTCAACATCGAGATAAATCCAACCGAACCTTTACGCGGTGATCGTTGGTCCAATTACATCGCATCTAGGTTTGCTTGGCCACATGACCAAGTAACCATGCATCGTGGACACGAAGGAAGGGTTGCATCGACGCACAATCTACGGATGGAAAGTTGCGACTTTATTGAATGGAAGTGGGGGCCCAGAAAAACATTCCTCTTTACCAAGGGGCTTTCCTATTTCGAAAAACAAGGCGACAGTAAGATAGATACCCTTTTAATTACAGAAGGAGAAAATCAAACCCACTTCAGCATGGGACTGAGCATGGATCGAGATCATCCATTCCAAATGGCAATGGCCTTGGATTCTCCCATTTACATACAAAAAGTTAGCAAAGGCGCCCCGCCAGCAGGGCCGACTGGATGGTTTTTTCATATTGATGCACCCAACCTAGTACTTCACCAGATTTCCTTCAAAGCTGACGAATCATCTGCCTACCTTCTTTTGGAAGAAACAGAGGGGTTTGCAACGCCCTGTGATATCCGTTGCGTTAAAACTCCTAAGCGGGCGTGCTTCCTTGATTTGCAGAATAATGACCAAGGCGATCTTTCTATTCGTGATGATAGCGTTACCATTTATCCCGAATCTAACGGCCTTATGCTCCTGAAGATCGACTTTTAATCCTACATTAAAAAAACTCAGTTACGACTTTATCACACCTGTTGATTGTAGGAATTGAATCAACACATTTTTACACGTCTTTGACCTTTTTTAAATTTTGATTAATGATTCATGTTGAACACTAGATGCATAGGCTAAAGTTACTTTCAACCTTGCATCAGGTATCATCATGAAAAAGATTTTTTTTGTTTTCGCTTTAGGATTACTAACCTTGGGTATTGCCCAAACTGCTTCTGCAGACGGCAGATATCATTATTCGGGTGGGATGGAAAAACAGTATCCGAATATTTTCGGTAGGCACTATGGCTATGTAGCGCGATATTCACCACTCATGAGCCAATTCAATACGCCTGCGCCCTACTTCACACCCGCCAATCAAAGCTATGGCTACCCTAATTTCTGGCAACAACAAAACTCAGGGCAGGGCGGCACTTCTGCTGAACAACCAACCGCAGGTTATCACTACTACCCCGCTATGCCAAATACCATGATCCCTAGCTATTGGTATGGCAGATAATCAAGCATTGCTAACTCAATCGTTTAAACTCAAAGTTTTTTAACTAAAAGGTGCAACATGAAGAAAATTGTTTTAGGAATTTTGATGGCTCTTATCACTGTGCCTAGCGTTAAAGCTGAAATGCTTTACACTGCCCAAGGCCAAATGGGGTTTTTACTAAGTCACTGGTACCAAAGCCCTCACCACCATGCACACTATAACAAAAGGCATCCACCAATACCCCCGCTGGCACCATGGTATACCTATTGGCCATC